>CAINXK010000276.1 GCA_903854805.1 uncultured Anaerolineae bacterium | reverse complement strand
TAACCACACAGCGCCGCCATCATCGCCACAATAAACAAACTCCAGGCTTTTTATGGGGCGTTCTGGCCAAGAATTGGCCCACTCACAGCGATACAAGATGCCATTATCCCGATCAGAATTCTGTAAAACAGGGTCGCCAAGGTAAGGAATTGCGTCAATATCTGACCCATAAGGCACATCATAGCGAGCCAAATGCGTGCCGTAGTGCAGTTCAAATTCTGCTTGCTCTCCATCCTGGTAATGAATAATGTATTTCGCCAGTATATTTTCAATGGCAGGATGGCAAGGATCAGGAAATTCCCAGGATGGGCGGCGCTTCTTCCTAGTTGTGCAGGCATGTGTTAGGAGGAGACTCTGGCAAACTTCGCCAATGGATATTTCAACCGAACGGTGTTTGGTGTCCACGCGTATGCCAGAGAGTCCAGAAGCAAATTCGAGGGTATCTGTAATGAATGGTTCCAACCGGATTTGGAGAAAAGTCGCGCCGGGTCGCCGTGATGGGACTATTTCCCCACTCAATTGTTCTCTCACTTGGGGCATATACCGGGCTGCATCCGCAGCCATACTATTTCGATTTGTTTCTAGATCTGTGCCTTCCAGCAGCATTCGCGATGAAAGCATAGCGTGGAATATGCAGCCGTTGTAACCCAGCGCAAACTCGGATACATCGCACCAGGTTGCAATTTCGCCTCCCAGGAAATGCAACCTGGCTGAGCGGTGGAACCAATCTACAAAAGTCTGCGGAGAAAAATAATTGCCGAAATTTCCGGCAATGACGTCAAAGCCTTTTTCGATGAAATATTCCAGGGCACGTGAGCCGGAATTGCTCAGCCAATCCAGCAGCAGGATGTCCTGTGGTATTAGATCTATCGCTGTGTAGGTTTCTAAAACATTCCAGTGTGCGCCGGTTTCATCATCGTGGAATTCTTGCGCCACACCACCCTGACCATCGACAGAAAAAGGCATCAGTTTGTCCGCCCACATGCACACGCCAATACCGCGTTCCGCCAGATAGGTGTGAATTCGATTTATATCCTCAGCCAATAAATCTGCACCGCTTTTCCCCTGGCAGCGCGGACAGAAACCGATGAAGTAGGCTTCGTCATGCCCAATGTGGATACGCTGTGGGTGAAATACATCGATCACCTCCGCCAAGACATCAAACAGAATCTCGTAACTTCGCGGATTGGATGGACAGTACATATCCCAGCGGTCGTCGGCGCGTTCCGCAATTTCGGGATAGGCGCAGCACAGGTGATACACATGGCTGAGCGATTGAACTTCTGGAATGATTTCGATGCCCACTTCACGCGCATAGGCCGCCAGATCCGTGACTTCACTCTTTTCCAGGTACAACCCTCCGGCCAACTCGGTATGTGTGGCAGCTTTCAGGAATGGGTGAGATTTTAGCTGGAAGGCCATTGGACCACCCGGATAGCGATTCGCTTCCGAACAAAACTTTTCCCAGGCTTCATTAATCGCAGGGTGACAGTCATACTGCATTCCGCCAGCAATCTCTAGAAAGAGTGTGTTGTAGCCTAAAGAGGCCATCCACCTGACAAAGCGCTTGAAGAATGGAATATTAGAACGCGCCGGCAGGTACAGGTGAAAACCGCGCAGGGGTTTGTATGGAATGGTGGACATGGCTATCATCCCTCCTGGAAATATTCCACGGTTTGACCGGGTCTGAAGGCTTGTGGATTGATCGGTTCATCGGCGGATGGCATGATCGGGTAATCCGGGGCTTCCAAACCGTGCACCAGTTCGTCTATCTTGACAGGACGCCCCCATTCCATGGAGCGGCTGGCGCTGATGCCGGTCAGAATGGAATAAGCACCCGCCCGTTGGTCTGCCGCCCGCATGAATTTATCAGACTGTGGATTTGGGTTGAACAGGTCATCCAGCATACGCGGGTCGCCGCCGCCATGTCCTCCTTCGCCTTTCCAGATGGGCACGTCATATCCCGATTGAAAATGTGGGATTACACGCGTCTGGGTGCCTTCGCTCAAGAGTTCGCCTGGAATTTGTCCGTCTCCATTTATGTAGGTTGTTTCTCGACAGGTGTGCTCCAATCGCCCTCGCGAGCCATTGAAGGCAACGGTATAGCCCTCCCAGGGCATAAAGGCATGCAGTGAGTAGCTCATCTGGACTTGATTGCGGTACTCTGCAATCACATGCATCGTATCCTGGATATCGATGTTTGCGCCAAAAACACAATTATCGCGATGATAGCCGTCGTGGACTTCGTTATCAAGATAGAGTTTGACAATGTCCGGATAGGCGCGCGCGTCAAAGTAGAATGGACAGCGTTTGGCTTCCGGACATTCCAAGCATCGTTCCGCCCGGTTTTTCAGGCCAAAACGTTCAGCAGTTTTCGGGGTGTAGAAATTCAACCCGCCCACGGCATAGATCTGGGTCGGTACACTCGAGAGCCACCAATTGATCAAGTCGAAGTGATGCGTGGCTTTATGCACCTGCAATCCACCGCTATTGACTTTGTGGCGATGCCATCGCCGGAAATAATCTGCGCCATGAGAGGTGTTGAGCAGCCAGTGGAAATCTACCGAAAGCACTTCGCCGATTATGCCGGACATCAGCAAGTCTTTGATTTGTGTATTGGGTGGCGAATAGCGGTAGTTAAAGGTCACTCGACACTGCCGGCCTGTCTTTTGGCGGGTATCCAAGATGCGCTGGCATTTTTCTTCGTGCATTGTCATTGGCTTTTCGGTAATGACATCGCAGCCCAGTTCCATCGCCCGAATGATGTATTGATCGTGGGTGCAGTCCTTGCTGGTAACGATGATAGTCTGCGGCTGGCATTCCGCGATCATCCGGTCAAAATCATCTGCAAAATAGGTCTTTACATATACCCCCTGCTGAGCCGCCCACTCAGAATAGATTTGCATTCGACCAGGGTTAATATCACAGAGTGCGACCAGATCGCCGACTTCAAGGTAGTCTTTAACCAAAGCATTAATGTACATCTCCGACCGACCGCCTGTTCCCACGAGAGCATAACGTTTTTTGCTTGTCATGCTAAGTCTCCTTCAAGTTTGAAAATGGGTCATTGATGGATGCGAAAGATGGTAAATGCCTGAATGCGTTTTTTTATGATTGGCAGTGGCCAATCGTATTCCTTATCATCAGCATCCTTCACTATTCTTGTTCGGATGCACTGTTTCAGGCCAGCATCATCAAGGTTTGGCGCGATTGCGTGATCTCAAACCGATGCTGATTGACCACCAATGTGAAGGGATGGGTGGTTTCAACCCGGATTTCATTCCCATCCGCAATGATACTCAGTTGGATTTCACCACAGCGCAGGTTGGAGATACCGTGCCTGCCGACCTGGTGTTTGCGCCAGAAAACTTCCCGCTTTTGGGCATTGATCTCATAAAACCCGAGAACGTTCTCAATCAATAGCGAAATCGGACCCAAGGCCGACCAGCCGCAGAAATCCGGCCGTACCGGGGTAATATTATCCTTATCAGTGGCAGGTACAGGTTTTTCTGGGGAGTAACATTCCCAAATAGTATGGGGCGTATATTCCTGATACGTTTGCAGCATATAGAGCAGCAGGCGTTCGGCAGTTTGATCTGCAAGAGAATCGTACCCATATTTTTCAAGCGCCTTGGTGCCCATGTAGGCAGTTGGGAGCCAGACACCACCGCGCCAGTAGTTTCCCTTTGGCTCAAAAGCCGGGTCGCTGCGCGAGACAGTCGGCCAGGGCACAAGACCACCTAACTGGTTGGGATTCGAAAGTTTTTCGGCCAGGGCGGCAGCCTGTTCGCTGCTGCATACTTCTGCAAGCATGGGCCAAAATGAGGCTGGTGTCGGTACCTTGATTTTTTCCAGGGTGCCGGGATTTAGGTCGTAATACGTACCATCGGCAGCGTCCCAATAATAGCGGTTGATCAGATCGCTGAATTCAGCATGTTTTGATTTGAAAGCCTTTGCGGTTTCCCCATCGCCAACAGTTTCTGCAATCTTGGAAATATATAACGCGGCCAGCGCCTGTTGAGCAATAGCATCCACCCAGTACATCGGCGTGAAATTCCCATCTCCCTGGCTGTGTCCACGCGGGGAATTATCCATGCCGCTCGCCCAACCTGACCAGTAATAACCTGGCCCTTCCCGCTCCAACGCGACAGGCACATGCGCGAAAGGCAACCGCATATCGCGCTTCAATCCTTCAAAAAAAGAGAAGTGCTTTTGCAGGTAGCCTTTCTTGAATATGGTGTCCAGTCGTTGCCGGTTACCTGTGTATTGAAAATACATATATTCCACCCAGGCGAATAACGGAGGATTGTCCGGATGCCATACTTTCAAGATACAGGCAGCGTCGTCATGCATGGGCACATAGAAATTATTGAGACTCTCGATACCCGGAAATATCCCCGGCGCATACTTGCAGAACAAGGCCATGAAGCAGGTGTCCCAGATCCAGACGGCGTTGTCGAATTCCGGTTCGTCCAATCCTTCGTCCATGTAAAATGGTTGGGGTGCTCCGGGCGTTTCTTTTATCCGTTTCCATGCGGTCTCCCAGGCAAACCAGTAAAAATCTACCAACGCCGGGTTTTCGTCAAATATGGGAGTTGGAAGTTGGCTTTTATCCAGGTTAACAGGCATGATTAATATCTCCACTACTTTACAGCAGACAGGCGCAGCATGACACAGCCATGACTTTCAACCTCTGCGCTGTACGATTGGCTATAGAAGCCCATATCTTTATGCTGCCACAGGTCACGAACCTGGTACTCGCCATCAATTAAAAGGTCCGACCACGGGGCAGTGATGTTGGCAGCCTGGTTGCTTCGGTTGAACAAACCAACTGCCAGGTCACCATTGGCAAGTGGTTTTTGCCAGATTTCCGTCACCAATTGACGCGCAACGCGATACCCCTGTCTGCCCAACGGATCCTGATCAATCGCGATCATTTCGGGATTAGTAAGAGTTTCAAAAGAAACAGCATCCAATTTACGGATATCCGCGCCGATCATTAAAGGAGCCGCCAGCATACACCATAGACTGAAGTGGGTACGATATTCAATATCCGTACAACCACTACCTCCTATGGAACCTTTACCATGTAAACCAACAACGAGCATATCCGGGTCGTTCCAACCTCCAGGCCCGGCATATACATCCAGGTCGCGCTGCTGGTCAAATCCAATTGAGTCAATGCCATAGTGATAGGATTCTTGCCCATTTTCCCAGGCATCCCAGATGTCTCCGGTGGTGCGCCACATGTGACCGCCAACTGTATTTGCCCACAGCCAGGGGCGATGGTGTCCCCACTCGCAAATACTGAATAGAATCGGACGCCCAGTTGCCTGAAGAGCCTTGCCCATTGTTGAGTAAAGCCGTTCGGCATCGGCACGCGTATCCGGCGCATTGCACCAGTCGTATTTCAGGAAATCAATTTGCCAGCTTGCAAAAGTTTCGGCATCCTGAGTCTCGTGTCCCATTCCACCCGGTTGGCCTCCACAAGTTTTGCTGCCTGCGTCCGAATAAATTCCAAATTTCAGCCCACGCGCATGCACATAATCAGCCAGCGCCAGCATTCCGCTGGGGAACTTCACCGGATCTGGGAACAGGTTGCCGTGCTCATCGCGTCCTCCATGCCAGAAATCATCAATGACCAGGTAGGTATAACCTGCTGCCTGCAAGCCACTGCTTACCAGCAGATCTGCCGTTTCTCGGATTACTTTTTCATCTACCAATTCGCCAAAGGCGTTCCAACTATTCCAACCCATCGGTGGGGTAAGCGCCAATTTATTTGTCATTTTTCGGTTCCTTAATTGCGTTTTCAGGATGTGCCATTTCGAGACTCTATATCCGACAGCTGTTATTCAAACCATTTGTCTTGATTTGGCTATCCCTAAAATTTTCTCGACCAATCTTTTGGCCATCTTTCAACCACGATCTTTTTCTGGGTGAAGAACTCAACTGCATCCATGCCCTGGCCATGCATATCGCCAAAGAAAGAGTCTTTCCAACCGGAAAATGGGAAGAATGCCATTGGCGCTGCAACGCCAATATTGATGCCGATATTGCCCGCATCCACTTCATAGCGGAACTTGCGCGCCGCCGACCCACTGGATGTAAACAGGCTGGCCTGATTGCCGTATTGCCCGCTGTTTGCCAATGCAATCGCTTCATCGATAGTATTAACATGCATCAGGCTGAGAACCGGTCCAAAAATCTCAATTCCAGATATTTCACTCCCTGGTGGTACATCTGCCAGGATAGTAGGGCTAACAAATGCGCCCTGCTCGTAGCCCCGCACAATTGTCTTGCGTCCATCCACCGGAATAGTTGCCCCAGCGCTTAATCCTTTTCCAATCAACTGTTCGATGCGCGCCTTGCTGCCCTGATTGATGACCGGTCCCATCTGCACGCCTTCGTCCAGACCATAGCCAACTTTGCGCGAAGCAGCGGCGTCGCAGATCAACTCCATGAACGAATTACGCGCATCTCCCACAGTCACCGCCCATGAAACCGCCAGGCAGCGCTGACCCGCGCAACCAAAGGCCGAATCCGCGATGATCTTGGTAGCCATTTCCATGTCAGCATCCGGCATCACAATCACAGGGTTCTTAGCGCCACCCTGGGCTTGAACCCGCTTGCCATTCTCGGCAGCTCGCCGGTAAATATATCGTGCCGTGGTCGATGAGCCGACAAAAGTAATGGCTCTGATGGCTGGGTGGTCAAGGAGCCCATCCACAACATCTTTTGCACCGTGAACCATGTTGATGACACCCTTGGGCAAACCAAGTTTTTCAATCAAGCGAAAAATGACCATCATGGTCATCGGGACCCTCTCAGAAGGCTTAACGATGTATGTGTTGCCGGTTGCCAGCACATAGGGTAGGTACCAGAATGGAATCATGCCAGGGAAATTGAACGGCGCAATCGTTGCGCATACACCAATCGGTTGTCGCAGCATGATCTCATCAATACCTGGTGCAATATCTTCGCTGATTTCGCCTTTGCTCATCATTGGGATCCCGCAGGCCACTTCCACGTTCTCGATGGCCCGGCGCATTTCGGCTTTGGCTTCTTCATAGGTCTTGCCGCATTCATTGGTGATCGTGCGCGAGATCTCGTCCAGACTGTCTTCCAACAGAAACTTGAGTTTGAACAGAAACTGCACTCGATCTTGGGCAGGCAGCCTGCGCCATCCTGGCAGCGCATCTGCTGCGGACTGTGTTGCCATATCAACCACATCTTTGCCACACAAAGGAGTGCGCGCTTCAACAACACCCGTGGCGGGATTGATAACATCCACATATTCACTTACAACCGGCTCAACCCACTCACCATTAATGTAATTCAATATTTTCATCATCTTTATTTTCTCCGCTCTCCCTGTCTGGGAAGAATGACGTCAATGTTATTTAACCTTTTTGTCAGCGACTTCCAGCGCTTTTTCCACAACAGCCAGACCTTCGTCCAACTGGGCCTGCGTAATACACAGCGGCGGAACCACAAACAACATGCTGCCCATGTTATTCGCCATAATGAAGGTAAATAGCCCATTCTGACGCAGGGTTTTGCCTACTTCGGCCATTACGGATGCTGGCATAATTTCCTTTGTCTCGCGATTAGCCACCAATTCGATAGTTGAAAATAAACCAATATAGCGTACATCACCCACCGAGGCGTGTTGCTTCTTGATTTCATCGAGCGCCTGGCCCAGGTACTTGCCCAGGATGGTTGCGTTCTCAAGCAAGTTCTCTTCTTCGTATACGTCGATCGTTGCCAGGGCTGCTGCGCAAGCCAGGGCATGACCACATTGTAGGTGAGTCCCGCATACAAATATTTGTCATCAAAGAATCTGGCGATCTTCTCCGAGACAATTACCGCTCCAAGCGGCACATACCCACTGGTGATACCTTTAGCGGTGGTGATAATATCCGGAGTCACACCCCAGTTATCCACAGCGAACCACTTACCCGTGCGACCCCACCCGCTCATGACTTCATCTGAAATTAGCAGGATGCCGTATTTATCGCAAATTTCACGGACTCTTGGCCAATAATCATCCGGCGGTACGATCAGGCCATTGGAACCCACCACACCTTCCATAATAATGGCGGCAATTTTGTCAGGCCCCTCATACTTGATAACTTCTTCAAGATGCGAAATACATTCGCGCTTACAGGTTTCCGGTTTCTGTCCGAATGGACAGCGGTAACAAAACGGATCAAGAAAATGCACTCCGCCGGGCATGGCCGGTTCAACAGCCAGGCGACGATAATCGCCGGTCAACGCGATGGAACCGTGGGTGGCGCCATGATAGGAACGGTAGCGCGCCAGGATTTTATGACGCCCCGTATAGAAACGGGCGATCTTGATCGCGTTCTCATTGGCTTCCGAGCCCCCCAGGGCAAAAAAAGCCTTTTTCAGATCACCCGGAGTCAACTCGGCAAGTTTCTTCCCCAACAGGCCGCGCACATCTGTGGCATTTCCCGGATGGACAAAGCAAAGCTTTTCAGCCTGATCCTGAATGGCCTTGACCACCTTAGGATGCTGGTGGCCGATATTGGTATTCATCAATTGTGATGAAAAATCGAGGTAACGTTTCCCATCTGTATCCCAAAAATAAACACCCTGGGCTTTTTCCACCGGGATGGGATTTACCTGGTTCTGAACAGACCACGAGAAAAATGTGTATTCGCGATTCATAGCTACGATTTCTTGCGATGTTAATTTGGGCATCAATTTCTCCTTTCAATTCAATCCAGTTTGAATGCGGCCTGGCGTTCGGATTAATAACCAGCCATCCTCACTTCGTTGTTTTTTCCAAATTACCGCCTGAAATATCAGCAACCAATGCCTGATAAGGTGCATAGTCCAATCTTGGGCGGGGATCCAGACTAAGATAAACTTCCAGACCATATTCATCTTTTAACCTATTTTGAGCACGAGTTACAACCATGTGTTCAATGATCTGTCCTTGCGATCTAAATTTTCGGATAGAAGTTTCAATCAATTCCTCGACATCACGAGTAACCTGAACTGCCAGGTTCGCGCGTAAATTGGAAGAAACCCCATTCACAAGTGCATCTTCTGGAGAAAAATCTGCCCAGACAGAATATTGCAAAAAAGAGCGAATGGGCGCCATTCGGCCAAGCTCTGCCAGGATGGGATCACCGGCTTGCGGGCCGTCATAAGCACCCACCCTGTAAACGGCTTCGTGGTCCGGGTGCTCACGATAACCATTGGGCAGCAGTAACCGGGTGGGCTTCAGCTCGCGTAATACCGGTAAGAAGCGCGAGGTTGTGCCCAATTCACCTGATGGCAGGTTCCAGCCCAGCGCTGGCCAGGTTCCGTAATCCGGATATTCGAAGCGCAGGATATCTGCTGGTTGCAGGCCTAAAATTTGATAGGCTTCCAGAGTTTCCTGCCGGCGAACTTCGCATATGGTATCTTTATCTTCCACCTTCGAATACCCAAAGCACCCATTGCAGAAGATCGCCAGCGAAACGCGCGCGCCCTGCGCCAGCGCCGCAAGCATGATATAGCCCGCACCAATAACACCATCGTCATCATGAGGAGAGAGGACCAGGATGTGTTCATCCTTACCCGTCCAGCCGGGGAAAATCAAATCCAACCGATCACTTTTTATCCCACGTCGTAAATCAAAATAATTATATGCAGTTGTCATTTGCAACCTCTCTTTCTAAAAATCAGTTGAGCTACCATATTTCGATTCTGCAATTCATGTTTTTTCCGAGACATCAGCAAACATCCCAGGGCCGTAATAGAGTTGTGTTTCCGGATCCCAGTTCCATCTCGTGTTATTCAACGTAAGTTGGCGCCTGGTCCAACCTGCCTGGAGCCGTTTTTGGGTTTCATTCCATGAGCGAATACCGCTTAATGCATCCGCTGCTTCAACATTGCAGGCACCTACAGCAACAGCCATCGTCATCGCTTGAGAAGGAGCTAACCCGCGCAGCAAGCTCCCCAGGAACCCAGCAATCGTGGCATCTCCCGATCCGGTGGTGCCTACCACCTGCACATAAAAGCAGGGCGACCAAATCTCACGGCAGCTCCATGCTGCCGGGTCAACTCCATGCCCACATTGGCTTAAAACATTTTCAGAAGCTGTACGCAAATACAAACCGCGCTCACCCAGCTTCAAGACCACGATCTTGACGCCCATTTCAAGTAATTCGCTGCTGAGCGCGCTGAGCAGCTCAGGCGTTACACGCTCCAATAGTTTGCCATCCTGCCCTTCCAATTGATCGTATAAGGGGCGGTTAAGGCACAGCAGCAATTCTTCAATGCTTGGCAGGAAGATATCAACATGAGGCAATACAGCCTGAAAAATAACGCGCCAATCGACTTTGCCAGCCGGAGAGGCGGGATCTGGAAAAGCCATGTCAAGCGAGGTTAAAACACCCAGCGTTTTGACACGTTTGAATATTTCGACCAGTTCTGTGCCGTTATTCTCGTACATCCGCTGCATCAGCGGTGGGTAACCAAAGTGAAATAAATCTGCTTTCGCAACTTCTGAATAGTCAACATCATCCGCGCAAAAGGTGTGGTTGGCGCCTGGACTATGCAAAAAGATCCGGTCGGTGCCAGGCGGGCTGATGATCAGCGAATAGGATGTGTTTGATGCTGGATCGATGATCATGCCCTGAGCCAATTCGGGGGCAATCTCGCTGACAATATCACGAACGATCACGCCAAACCGGTCCGCGCCTACTTTGCCCATCAGATGAGTGGGGATACCCAGCTTGTGCAGCGCCAGACCGGTATTCGAAACTGGGCCTCCGGTTGACATGGCCGCGGCTCCGACTTCAATCAAGTGACCGGGCTGAAGGCGCGCAAAAAAGTTATCCTGATCCGCAGCAGCAATTTGAGGAATAATATCCAAACAGATGTGTCCGGCCACAATGACGCGCATATTGATCAGCCCTGATTGGTAAAAAAGGTAATTTCCAGATGGTAGTTACGCGTTTCACCCGGACCAAGTATGGGCAGGTCGCCATTCTCGCGGATACGAGCGCGCCCTAGTGAACGGCAGTTGCCCGGTTCCACACCCACCACATACAACCCTTCCCGCATCATTTTCCACTCGGTCAACACCGGATATGCCTTCAAAGCATAACGTAAGCACATACCTAGACCAGCGCCATTGGCAAAAGCAGGATTAACCAACCGCACTTCCACATTTCCATCATCATCTGGAGTCAACTCATGGAAAAAGACTTGTTCTTCGCACCCAATGAGCGGTTCGCCAAACGAACAGCACTGTTCCAGCCCGAGGCGCGCGTTTTCGTCACTGGGGACTGTGATTCGTTCGGGTAGATCCAGGCTTGTGGTGCTGTCGATCAATGGGTGGCCAATGTTGATATGCTGCATAAATAAATGCGGACTGGCTGAAAACCCCTGGTTCTCAATTCGATCTTCGATCCACAAAGTGGGGGAAGTCAATGTGGTTGATATTCGCCTATGTAAAAGCAGGTTTGCACCAAACACAGCTGTCTCGCGCACATCGGCTTCGACCCATAAATAATATTCTTCACCCCGCCACTCGGCTCCCCAGTGTATATTCTGAGCTGGGATATGCGCTACGCGTCCGTGCAGTCCAAGCTGTTCACCATCATCGCTACAGGGAGCACCTGCCTGGGTCAAACCACAGGGAGTCAGGAAGCCAACCGGCCAGGTTCGCAGCCAGCCCAGTCCTTCGGGCTCATAATAAGCAGGGTGTACAGTACCTACGGCGCTGAGAAACGGGATAGGCACGCCGCGCCAGGTAAGATTGGTAAGCGACATGCCGCGTTCTGCCGCAACAGTAAAATTCAACCCTGCGGCATTCCACAGGCGCACAGCACGCACTCCGCGCTGGCTGCCATCTGTCAGTTCAAACGGCTCCACGCCCGCGACCTGGCGCATATCTCCCACGCGCCGCAAGAGCTCTTCACGGGTATAGTCTTTTCCCCAAAGCTCGATCATATCTACCTCCTACAATGTGCCCGCACCTGGGTACGCCAACAGGGTTTCCAAACCCAGGGCTGCCAGTGTTTTTGCATCCGGCAGGCCATTTTTATCCCAGCCCATCAGAGCATAGTATTCATCCAGCATCACGTCGAGTTCCACTACCTGGCCCCTTGCCGGACCATCGGGCATTGGCTGGGACAGGTTGCGAGCGGGCAGGGTATCCTGGGCGCGCGCGAAACCCTCACGCACATTGAACAGCCGGCACAGGGTGCTGATGCGTTCGCCAACCGTCTCAAATTCATGTACCGTTGCATAATTGAACCCCGTAGCGGCGTTCACCAGCTGACATAACTCCTTCAGACTCATGCCAAAACTTGGGAAGTAACATAAGGTAGCGCTATTCCACAAGGCCGAATCCGCCTGGTGATCGCGAAACAGGCGCGCCTTGCCTTTGGTAATCAACGGGTCAGCGCCGCCAAAGACTTCCGTCAGGGGTGCGCCGCGCAGGTGGCATGCTCCGCGTTCCGAGATGGCATAGCCAAGCGCCATGCCCTTGGCTGCGTTTGGATGATAGGCCGGCATCTCCAGACCCTTGACCTGCATGGCGAAGGGCTTCGACTGCGGATAACGTTCTGCGATGGCAGCAACACCCTGGCTAAGCCAGACTCCACAGCCTTCAACTTTTGCCATTTTTTCCATCAAGGCCAGCGCTGCCGCGCAATCACCAAAACGAGGCTGGATTCCATCCAGCTCGTCCGCCGAAATCATGCCTTTTTCAAACATCTCCATTACATGCGCAATGATTGCGCCGGCGCTGATCGTATCGATGCCATATTCATCGCACAGCAGCGACAGGCGAATGATCGTATCCTGGTCTGCAATGGCGCAATTGGAACCCACGGCATAGATGGTCTCGAATTCCGGGCCTTCCAACACCTTGCCATCCAGTTCTTTGGTCACCTTGGAACAATTGATCGGGCAGCCAAAACAGGCGTAGTCGCGCTTCCAGGATTTTTCGCGCCAGGCAGCACCGCTGATCTCATCCGCGCCTTCAAACTGCCCTTGCTGAAAGTTGCGTGTCGGCAAAGCGCCACCGACATTGATGAATTCCAAAATATTAGCAGTTCCTTCGACCTTCATGCGGCTGATGCTGCTGGACATGCGTACGGCGCGATGCGCTAGCTGGTTGGCGCGATCGAATGCCTGGCGATCGGCAACATGAACGGAGCCGGTTCCGCGCGCAACGATGGCCTTGATTTTTTTGGAACCCATCACCGCACCCACACCGCCCCGCGCTAGGGCGCGAGTCTCATTGAAAATGCTGGCAATATTACTCATTTTTTCGCCAGGGGGACCGATCACCAACGATTGCCAGCCAGGTCCGAACTCAACCTTTATGGCGGCGTCTGCTTCCGGGATGGTCCTGCCCCACAAGTACGTGGCCGGGCGGATTTCGACTTTGTCGTTATCGATCACCACCATCACCGGTTCGGAGGCTGCGCCGCTGAAGATCGCCAGGTCATAACCGGCATATTTCAGGGTCTGGCCAAAGAAACCACCGCAGTATGAGTCGGAATACGTGCCAGTCGCGGGACTTTTGGTGGTCGAGCCAAAGCGCCCGGCGGTTGGAGCAGTGGTGCCAGTCAGAGGACCGGTATGCAGGATGAGCATATTTTCGGGGCCAAGTGGGTCAGTGCCAGGTTTTAACTCACGATACAGATAGTACGCGCCCAGGCCCTTGCCTCCCAATAACAGGCGCAAGGCACCTTCCGGCAGGGGTTCCACAGAAGTCTTGCCGCTGCTCAAATCGACGCGCAGCACTCGGTTACAGTATCCGCATTCAGCCGGGTTCATTTGACCACCTTCCTTTCATCTATAGTTATTGCCCCGGTTGGACAGAGGCGGGCGCAGGCCGGGTCGCCATTGCACAGGTCGCAAACCACAGGAACCCAGGGCAGTTCCGTACCATTAATAACAACCTTCTCGTCACTCTTCATAATCACATTTGTTGGGCAAATCTCCACACATTTCCCGCAAGCGGTGCACTGCTCGGCAACGAGTTCGACTGCCCCGCTGGTTTGATGCCATCTTAGCGCGCCAGTCGGACAGATATCGATGCATTTTTTACAAAGGGTGCAGTAATGCACTTTGTGCTGCCCCAGCCCTAATGTATCAATGCTTAACCTCGCCATGTGCGTGCTGAACTCGCCCTCACCATGTGCTCCCACACAGGCATTGACGCACAATTCGCAGCCAGTGCACTTACTGGTCACCACCCGCAGGCGAACTTTGTCCCATTTCTCGCCGCGTAGAGCTTCATCTACCGTGTATCCCTGATGGGCAACCAGGCCAAACTGGCGGATAAGCTGCCCAGGATCTGGCGCTTTTGTCACATTGCGACCCATCAGGCAGCCGTGACAGCCAGCATCCAACCCTTCGGCGAAAAGTTCGAGGGCGTCACGGTCGCTGGGCGAGCGGGCGCCACCCAATACCAGCACAGGCACCTGGGAAACCTTCACCAGATTGGCAAAACTCTCCACATCACCTGTGTAAGGGATTTTCAACGCATCCGCGCCCAGTTCCACGCACATGCGCGCACCGAGCGTGAGCAGCTCCACGCTGTTTGCGCCAGTAACCTGTCCACCGACTGCCAGCGGTTCCATGATGCACGGCAGCCCGACCTTTCGACATTCGCTGGCAAAACGCGCACAGACCTCGATGCCCTGTGCTTCGACTTCGTCGCTATAACCAACAAATAGATAGATCGTAATGGCAGTCGCGCCCAGGGAAAGTGCCTGCTCAGCGGTCAGCACCTTCTGGTGCAGCAGGTGGCGCTGCGGCACGGCATTTAGTACATTTGAACTGCCCAGACGCGGCATGTTCATCCAGTCCGCGCGCACGATCAGCGCCGGGGCTTCGCTACCACGGAATAGTGGCGCCAGCCGGATGGCCTGCCCGGGGCTAACCAGGATGCCGTCAACGCCGCCGCTAACAATGGCCTCGGTGATCGGACGCAATTTGACGACGTTGTCAGTCACATCGCTCATGTAGCCATGATCGGCGGCGACGCACACCGCCCGGCCATCGCCATGACGGTTAAATAAACGTTCCATGCGGGTGTTTAATCCGGTGCGCATGGCTTTATCCTACACTTTCTGGGAAATGCTTGGCCATGGTTTTAAATTGTTTTAACATTGCCGGAAGTGTGGTCGGATTAACAAAAATCTCATGGCCCAACCAAAGTCCGGCTGCGCCCAGATCAAGCGCTTCCTGTAATTCAGCAATGGCATTGTTCAGATTCGTAGGGCACAGCAGCCAGGGAACGCTGACAAACTCGGAGATGGTTTTGAGTGACACTTTTCCGGGATAAGGTACGACAATACCATCCGCTCCGCCTTCCAGCGCGTATGAAGCGCCAAGTTCCACCGCCTTGCCTGGCAGCGAAACACGACTGCCGGTGGGCTGGATCTCGATCACGAGCGGCAAACCCAGTTTCTTACCTTCCAATGCCATCTGGACCGTTGAGCGCAGGCAATCGGCGTCAACTTTTTCATCATAACCAAGCAAGAAAGTGCTGACCATACCATCCGCACCCAGATCAAGCGCGTCCTGAGGGGTGAGTATGGAAACCCGTTGGGCAGTGGAAGAAGGTAAAACAAAATCCGCCTTCCTCAAGGTATTATTCCAATCCATGCGAACCAGCAAAGCGGCGTCTGTTTTCTGGAGTGCTTCAAGTCTGCCAATTTGACCGGGACTGCACACAACTCCTTCTACAAGTGGCAAAACAGGTCGAACAGCGATGTAGAAATTCTCCAGACCGGGTAATGTCCCCAGGGAAAGACCGGCGCTGGTATCCACCAATATACAGGGGCGATTCAATTCAAATATTTTTTGTAAGCGGTGTTCAATTCCGTTCATATTAAATCCTTTCAACTTTAATAGTAGTTGGCAATGATTCCAGCAGGCTTGGGCTCAAGGCCCGCCTTACTGAGGTGAGAAATGTCGCCCATGCCCAGGCAGCGCGGCAAGGCAAAGCCCGGCACACGCTCATCAAATAACACTGTGGTGACTGAAGATGGCGGCAGAAAAAAACCGGCCCACATTAATGGCAGTGGGATTGAAAGAAGGTGTGAAAGCCAGGTAAGGCTGATACCCATATGGGTAAACAGGGCAATCTTTTTCCTGTTATCACGCTCGACCTCGTAAATATCGTTTTTTCGGACAAAACCTTGCCTGGCCAGGAAATCATCCGAACCCTGGCAAACCAGATTCATGTTGCGCTGGATCATGGGGTTGTCAAGTGGTGGGACATCCTGCCAGTGGTTCAACGCATTAATGATCTGACTGGAGCGCAGCAAGCTTCCATCCAGATCCCAAAAAGTTTTGTTGAGTTCGTCAATCCACAAGCCTTCCAATTCCTGCGCCCAGTTTACAATAGTTACAGGTAATGCCAGCAGGTCAGCAGCATACTTCGCCGTCAGTCGCGCACGCCCTAGTGGGGAAGAATAAATTTCATCGATCCCAATGCCAACCAGATGTTCCGCCAGGGCTTGCGCTTCCTTGTGGCCGGTGGCTGTCAGGGTGTCATTTTCGTAATCGGGGTGCGCATGGCGGATAATGTAAAATCGCATAGATCAACCTCGAGAAATTTTGCGATACC
The DNA here is from genome assembly GCA_903854805.1 of uncultured Anaerolineae bacterium. Next base: position 4,413 of record CAINXK010000276.1, on the reverse strand, counting down.
AGGGCAACCGAGAAAGTGGTGCGACAATTACAAGCTGGCGGGGTCCATTTACCCGGCTACCATCATCTCCCAGCCATTCTCCAGGTGGAAATTCCACCAAGCGGCTGGATGCCCCTTTTTCCAGCACAGGCGCCACCAATAAATTGCTACCAAGCATGAACTGGTCAGTGATCTGTTCATAACCGCTATCCGGAAATTCATAAGCCATGTGACGCATGATCGGTTCACCGCTGTCTGCTGATTCCTTTGCCAACGCCAGGATTTCATCACCCAACCGGGTGTGCAGTTGGGCAGTTGCGCGGCAATAATCCAGATGTTCGGCATCCAGCAACCGCCAGGGGGCGGCTGAGAACTGCATCATCGGAAACAGCGCAGATGCCTGGGCGCAGCGCACAAAAAGCTCAGCGTCAAAATTGCCACCACCGCCAGCAGGGAAATTTGTGTATTCCCCGCCCCCCACCATGTCTGGGCAGTTAAATGTGTATCCAAGCAGCCCCTGGGTCAGACCCATCGGGATCAATGAACCAAGCCCTTCATCGGCTTGAGACCAACTGTGATTTCGATCACGGATGCGCTGGGCCAATGGCCAGCCAGCGCTTTTCCATGAATCCTTGAACTCACTCAGTGGGTATCGCAAACCAATCCGGTTCCAGGCAAGGGTAATGGCATGCGCATTTGGAATTCCAGCCTCGGCATAATTGCCTGGCTGCCCACCATCAAACTTGAAGCCATCCACACCTAACTCGTTGACCAGATAATCCAACTTTTCATTCAGCCAGGCGACGGAATCCGGCTTGGTCAGGTCAAGCGCGGCGCTGTAGCCATCCCACCAGCTAATAATGGCTGGTTCATCATTAGCGCGGGTAAATAGAAAACCTTTGTCACGAAGTTCGCGGAAAGTAAGGGTGTCCGGCGTAATATACGGAATCATCCACAGCATGACCTTGAAGCCCATTTCATGCAGCTGGTGAACCATTCCCTTTGGATCGGGGTAGCGCCCGGCATCAAAGACCCAATTCCCATACGTGGGGTGCCAGAGGGTGTCTATCATCAGCACACCGGGCGGAAAACCATGTTTCAAAATATCTGTGGCATATTCAAGCACCCTTTCCTGGCTGGAGAAATAGGTCATCTCAATCCATGTGTTGTACTGGGGATGAGTAAAAAATAAGGGGTCGGGAATCGAGCCGGAAGGGGGAAAGTGCTTCTGGCTGACGGTGCGATAAACATCCCGCAGGGTTCCCAATCCTTCGCCGATTTCAAACTCACCATCAGGAGCAAGCGAAGACACAATCAGTTGCTCAGTTGTCAGCGAGAACTCAAATGGTTCTTCTGACCAGACATAGCGCCCCTTGTTCGAGAGCAAGAGCGGCATAGCGCTGTTGCCGCGCAAATCAACCAGGTTTTCAGCGCTACCGGTAGAATAGGGCTGGTGGTACAGGCTGTTAATTGCCCCGCCCCACCAATATTCGCCAGGTTGAAGTTTAAGATTGACTGTCTTACCATTTGGCATTTTTCTATTCCTCTACTTGCCTGTTTCAAGGCCGGTTAATTCGCGTGCTTTGGGTAGGTAATAATTCTCGTAAAAATCTGGTTGGCTGCCACGTTCTTCCCATAATTTTCGCAAGGTCTGCAACATAGGCAGGAAGGTATCTTGATAGGGGTCAACTTTATCCCTGCCATAATCCAGCCAGGCGCGCATGTTATATGTCAGAAACACACGATACTGATCTTTCAGTGGAACAGTCCAGCGATCGCCTTTGGTGATGCCAATGCAGTTGGCCACCCTATATTGTGAGGTTACATACCTTGGATAGGGCCAATCAATGCCGTCTCCAGGCAACCATTCGCCACGCACTGTGGCAGTGGCATACGTGTCGATGAAAGGCATAAAAACATCCGGCAGATGCAGTGGCGGCCCGCCGCCGTAAGCCTGGCCGGTGGTGTGAATTACCAGGTCGCCATTCTTGATGAGTTCACGCGCCATACGAACAATCTCATAACTGAGCAGCCAGTGCGGAGTTGGCAGGCCATCCATATACACGCCTTCCAAACCATATTTTTCGATCCATTCGCGAACACCCCGTATGTATTCATCCCCATCCAGGCTGTAATAAAAATGTGGGCTCATATAAATGATGGGGCGCATTCGCGCGGCCTTGATCGCTTTGACATGGTCAAATACTGCTTGCTCGGAAATAGGAATCCATACCGGGCTGAAACTCATGCCATAACCGCGAATCGAGAAGTCCCATAGAATCACGATATCCGCCATACCATTGGCCCATTTCCCATAAAGGTCCAATGGTTGGCTGCGACTGGTTAATGCCACCTGGCTTTCAAAGGATTTTTTCCAATCAAAGGCTCGTGGCGGAAAAACTGAAATTCCGAAACGTTCGCCTGGAGAGAGCGACCAGGTAACCTTCCAACCTGGTTCAGCATGGGAGAGAAAATTTGGATCGTTGATCTTTCCCACAAAATCCAAACCGGGAGTTAGCACTTGGCATTCAGGCAGGCGGCCTGTTCCTAGTGGAATGCATGGGTTACCAGTAAATCCACCATAAGTGTCTAGGGCCACTAGCTGGCCTGAGATTAAACGCGACCAGGGTGCTGATATGCAATTTTCCACAGTGAGTTGGAGTGGTTTTTGAGGCGAGATGAGCACAAGCCCATCGCATTGAATCCCGATCGTGAGGCTATCATTAACCAGGACAAGCTCAATCTCGGTCTGGCTTAGTATCTCAAAACCGGTTAAAGGAAGCGAAAAATTCCAACGCGAAACAAGACGCTGTTTTTCCAGAAGCTGCTCAGCCAAAATTACATTATCTTTGTAATCGAATGTATAGCGTGCACCGGTAACTGAAACAACTGCTTGATTTTGTTCAAATTTGGCGTGATCCAGCCGTATGGGCAAATTCCCCGGCCCCCCTTTGAAGGTTACACCTGTGCCTTTGGGAAAGGAGATGAGCGGTTTTGGCGGCAACTCAACAATTTGAATATCAGCGATTTTGAAATCCCGCCCTTCCATTTCAAAAGCCCTCAGCCAGAAATAACTTGGGCCACCGCGATCTGATGTGGTGAATTCCCATTCCCAGCGCACCCAGCCGTGCGTGTTGGAGGGTGTACCGTTCATGTAGCCTGAATGCCAGGCTCGCTTTTCAGGGATACTGCCGTCCCCTTCCCCGGTCCAAATCCCCAGGTTAACTTCTGATCCGCCAAAGTCAACCTTTTGACGATCATAATCCGCATTGATCAGCGCCGAAATCAGGTAATTTCGGTTGGGCAACACGTTAAAGGTGGATTGACTTAGAACCAGCATGGCTTCTTGTTCATCCTCCGAATGACCAACTTCAGGTAAAAGGCGGTAATAACCATGCCCTGCATCATTGATTTCATAACGCATTTCAAGAAAATTGGTGTGTAAGCGCACTTCAGGCTCGTGAAAATTGCAGCCGGCCAATGGCATCAATATTCCGCCGCGCAAATCCACTTGCAGCAGATCTTCGTACGCGCCATGTTTTATCTGTGGGCGGCTCCATGTTGCAGGATCAACAGGATAAATTATTTCTTTTTCCATAGGGCACCTCTATGCCATTTTATGATTCGGAAAAAATTATTTCAGCTTGATCACACGCACGAATCGCACGACAAGATCCTCACCAGTACCGCCGTTATAGATTCGAAAATCCATTCCATCAACTTGAGAATTGTCAAAAGCAGCATCGCTGATGGTTAAGGAAACCGTCTTCCATTTGTTGTCATTTGCATTGGTGATTTGAATCGAATCTTTGTAACCATTTCCAGGGGATGTGTATTGGATACCCCATTGACCGGTAAAATTGTCCAGGTAGGTTACCTTGATCATGACATTGTTCTGTCCACCTTTGATGAAGGCGTCGTCAATATTGAAATAAATATAATCATTTCCGGTGGCTGTGTCGGTACGCAGTGCTTCGTAACTATTGGAGCCATTGTCAGCCAGGTAATCGCTGGTGTAATTGGTGCGATAGGTTGCGTAGGTTTGCCCACCATCCGCCACATCACGCTGATAAAGCCAGCGCTCAAAGTTACGAATATTCTCCGTGCCGTCTACCCAGGTGTCCTTGTATTGGCGTAAGGCAACCCAGGCATCCGGTGAATCGTATACATGCTTCCCCATCGTCAGCCTGGCATAGTCAATGATCTCAGGGCTGGCGCTATAGTCACCGGCGAAGACCCAATTCATGCGCAATCTTAAAGAATTGAGATAAGCCATTTTCCAAAAATAATAATGATCGGTAGCTGGCCACATGTATGCAAAATCTTCGTTTTCGGTTCCGAAGAAACGATCGGTCGCCTTAATCAAAGGATTATTATCATCAACAACGGTATAGCGATAGCTGCCAGAGTTGGTAAGGGTTATCCCCCAACTTG
>CAINXK010000275.1 GCA_903854805.1 uncultured Anaerolineae bacterium | reverse complement strand
CCTTTTCCATTGGCAAATGGCCGGTGACCAATGCCGAATATGCCTGTTTTATGGCTGCCGGTGGTTACCAGGATAAACGCTATTGGCAGACAGAGTTGGCAATGCGTTGGCTCCAGGGCGAAGATGTGGCTGGCGGGCAGTTCAAGAAATATTTGGAAAACTGGAAAACACTGCAGACCTGGCCCGATGTCCGCAAAGCGCTGGAAGAAAACGGGAATTTCACGCCATCCGCAGTAGAAGCATGGGTTCGGATTGCAAAAATGAGCGAAGTAGAACTGAAAGCGTGGCTCGGAAAACAGCTTTCGGAAAAATCCCGCACCCAGCCAGATAAATGGAACGACGCCCAGTACAACAATCCATCTCAACCCGTGGTCGCGATAACCTGGTTTGAAGCTCAGGCATACTGCGCCTGGCTCTCGGCTGTTACTTGTAAAGAATTTCGTTTGCCTTCTGAGATTCAGTGGGAGGCTGCTGCGCGTGGGCAGGCTGCCAGGTTTTATCCCTGGGGTGATGCCTGGGACCTTGTTAAAGCCAACAGCCTTGAAGGACGTGTCTTGAAACCCACGCCGGTCGGTGCCTATGCCTGCGCAGGTGCGCTGGGTCCGTATGGCGCGGAAGACCAGGCTGGCAATGTGTATAACTGGACCAGCAGCCTGTATCTACCCTATCCTTATGAGCAGGGCAAAAGTGAAGTTGCCGAAGCGGATGGGGAGCGTGTCGTGCGCGGCGGCTCGTGGTACGGCACTCATGACAATGCGCGCTGTGCCGCCCGCTTCAGGAACCTCCCCGAGTACTTCAGCGGCAGTATCGGTTTTCGGTTAGTTTCCCCTGGGCTCTAATATCAGTCCCACAGGGATATTTCTGTTTTCTGTTTTCTGGATGCTGCCTTCTGCAGTGCTGGTTTTCTGAGGAGGGGGTTGCAGGGGGAACGACGTTCCCCCTGCGGGTTAAGCGAATTTTTCGGACTTTGGAAAGGATGAACAGATCGCATGAAAACATTCAAGCATCTCTATCTCCAAATTGCCAGCTTCGATAACCTTCTGCTGGCTTTCTACAAGGCACGCCGCGGCAAGCGTTCGCATCCGAATGTGGCAAGTTTCGAATTTGATCTGGAGACCAATTTGCTAAAGCTGCAAAACTCTCTGCAAACCGAAACTTACCGCCCAGGACGTTATCACAATTTCAATATCACCGACCCCAAACCGCGCCTGATCTCCGCCGCTCCCTTCCGTGACCGGGTTGTGCATCATGCTTTGTGCAACCTGATCGAGCCTCTTTTAGAGCGTGGTTTCATCTATGACAGCTATGCCAACCGCAAGGGCAAGGGAACGCATGCCGCCCTGGACCGTGCCCAGGCGTTCAGCCAGAATTATGCCTATGTGCTCAAATGCGATATCGAACATTTCTTTCCACACATTGATCATCAGATTCTCTTTGGGCAGCTTTCACACCGGCTGGCCGACCCACAAACACTGCGCCTGTGCCGGCTGATTTTAGAAAGCGGTGCGGCGATCCACCAGGGTATTCCGCCCGCCTTTTTCCCCGGCGATGATCTGTTTGCAGCAATTCGGCCGCGTGGACTGCCGATTGGTAATCTGACCTCACAGTTTTGGGCCAATGTGTATTTGAACCCGCTCGATCACTTCATCAAGCGTGAGTTGAAATGCCTGGCCTATTGCCGCTATGTTGACGATTTCCTGCTTTTTTCAAACAGCAAGGCTGACCTGCATCATTGGCGCGCCGCAATTATCGAGTATCTGGCTTCCCTGCGTCTGACCCTGCACGAAAATGAAGCCCAGGTTTTCCCTGTAGAAACTGGCATCCCATTTTTGGGCTGGAGGCTCTACCCACACCATCGCCTGCTGCGTAAACGCAACGGGCTGGCTTTTCAGCGCCGCTATGCAGAAATGCGCCGTGATTATGCCGATGGCAAGATCAGCTTCGAGCGGCTTGATGCCAGCGTTCAGGGTTGGGTGGCCCATGCACGGCATGGTAACACCTGGGGCCTGCGCAGGAGCTTGTTGTCAGCTTCCATCCTTCCATCACATCAAGGAAAATACCAGGAATGGCAGGAAATCGCATGAAGCAATCACCACTTTTTAGCAAAACCTACGATTTTGTAGCTTGGGTCATTCCAGTAACGGTCAAATTCCCGCGCTACCAACGCTTTGTGATGGCAGCTGCTTTGCAGCACGAATCGCTGCATTTTCAAGAATTGATCATCGAAGCCGCCCACAAGCCCGATCCGGATGAGCGGCTGACAGATGCTGATGCCGAACTGGATAAAATCCGCACACATGTGCGTTTATGTCTGGAAATGGACTTGCTTGAACCCGGACAATACCAACACGCTGCCGGTCTGCTGACAGAAATGGGCAATTTACTCGGTGGTTGGATCAAAAAAAGCCGTTCCGTCTTGCGCAAGCGTCAAGCCTGGGTAAGACATTTACGGAGGGACAGGTGGATTCGTGCGCGGCGGCTCGTGGAACAACACTCATAACAATGCGCGCTGTGCCTACCGCAACAGGAACAACCCCGATAACTTCAACAACAATATCGGTTTTCGGTTAGTTTCCCATGAATCTCATTTTTTGGCCGGCAAAGCCTGTGCTGCAAGCCAGGCGAGGCCCTGATATTAGAGCCAGCGCCGCCTGTTCCTGGTATCCGGTCTCTTTTGGTTGCTGCAAAAGCAGACGGGGTGCCAAATATTGCCCAAGGTCTGCCTCCTCTGGTAATTTCGCCGAGATTAGGACAGAATGAAGGTTGAGGCAGGCCGCTTTTTTTGGAGACCCCTATGTGTGCAAATAAAAAATATGAAATCATTGAACCCAAATCTGGTCGCGACATCATCATGGGCGACCAGTATGTCCTTCTGATCAGCACGATGGGCGCGTTCATCCCGCCGCTAGACCTGGCTCAACTGCGCCTGGACTACCTGGCGCATATTGAACGCACTTACCATGCTCTCGATTTCAAGGGTATCCCGCAGTTACGCGGCATGGCAAATGAGCTCGCGCTCGAGGAAGTCTACGTGCCGCTCATGGCTCGCCCTGAAATGCCCGCAGGGGATACGTGGGAACGCCGGCATGCCGGGCGCGTCTTCGACCCGGCCATGCTGCCCGAAGCTGTTTTGCTAAGCCAGGGGGCCGGCGAAATTTCCGCCCCGGTGCAGATCGAAACGGCCCTGCGCGAGAAAAAACGCATTGTTGTATTGGGCGATCCTGGCTCAGGCAAATCGACCATGCTCAAATACCTGGCCTTGCGCCTGGCTAAAGATGAAAACGCGCCCCTGCCCATCCTGCTGCCTTTGAATGCGTATGCCAAAGCCCTTTCCAAAAAGGATATCAACCTGCAAAGTTATCTTGGGGAATATTTCGCCGGTCGCGCAGAAGGGTTGGCTGCGCTTGGGCCGCTGTTCAAGGAAGCCCTGACCAGTGGTAAAGCCATCTTCTTGCTGGATGGCCTGGATGAAGTCCAGATCAACCGCGCTGCGCTGGCGCAAAAGGTCGAAGATTTCACCCATGAGGTGATTGCGTTCGGTAACCGCGTGGCGGTTACCAGCCGGATCGTTGGCTATCGTGATGCCCCGTTGGCCCCAAAAGATTGGGTTCTGTATACGCTGATGGATTTCACCCCGGATGCGATCGAATTATTCGCAAAAAAATGGTGCCTGGCCTTTGAAATAAGTACGCTGGGAAACACCCCCGAGGCTGCCGCCTCTGCTGAGACCGAGCGCATCAGCTTGCTCAATGCCATTCAGGCCAACCCTGGTGTAGCTCAACTGGCCTCCAATCCATTGCTGCTGACCATCCTGGCTTTGATCAAGCGCCAGGGTGTGGAACTTCCCAAAAGCCGGATTAAGCTCTATGACCGCTATCTTGAAACCCTGATTGAGGCCTGGAACCGCGCCAGCGCGCTGGATAGAAGCGCCGGGCGCGAGTCGCTCGATTACGAAACCACCCTGGAAGTGTTAGGCCCGCTGGCTTTGCGTCTGCGCGAAGAGAACCCGACCGCTGGGTTGGTGAGTGCACGCCAGCTGCAGGATTGGTTGACCGATCATTTTACCGGAGAACAGTGGGGTCTAAAACCCGGCCCAGCCCGTGTAAAAGCGTGTGAATTTCTGGACAGCGTGCGGCGTTTTTCCAACCTGCTGCTGGAGCGCGGCGAAGGCCAGTTCGGTTTTATTCACCTGACTTTCGAAGAGGCCCTGGCTGCTTTTGGCCTGGTGGCCGCCGGGCAGGTTGACCGGCAGAAAAGCCTGGCTTATATCCAGAAATATCTCGTCGACCCCGTCTGGCGCGAAACCATCCTGTTGAGCGTCGGAGTTATAGGGCTGATCAATCGCCAGCCGCGGGTAGCGGGTGAGGTGGTGCGCGCCATGCTCAGTATGAACTGTGCTGGCGAAAATACCGGCAAGAACCTGCTAATGGCTGGGGCTTGCCTGGAAGATGTCGGCCCCACCGGGCTGGGCCAGGTTGCCGCGCACGAGATCCAGGCTGCCCTGCTGACCGCCAGCCGCAACCGCTCGCTGACGCCTGCCCTGCAGCACGCTGCAGGCTTTTCACTGGCGCGCACAGGTTGGGTTCCAGCGGACCTGGATGACTGGGTAAATATTCCCGCGGGGGAGTTTCTGTATGGCGATGAGAAACGTAAGGAAACCATTAAAACTCCCTTTGCCATCCAGAAGTTTCCGGTCACCAACTTGCAGTTCCGGCGTTTTGTCCATGATAAAGGCTATGGGCGCCCGGAATTTTGGAGCGAGGACGGTTGGGCCTGGCGCATGGGGACCTATGATACCAGGGCAGATGATGATACAAAAAAGTGGCTGGCGCAGCGCCCGCCTGAGAAACGCGGTGAGCCATTCTTCTGGCATGACGAGAAATGGAATAACCCGCTTGCCCCGCTGGTGGGCATTTCCTGGTTCGAAGCCGAAGCCTATGCTGGCTGGCTCTCGCAGCAGTTGGGCAAAACAGTGCGCCTGCCGGCTGAACAAGAATGGGAGCGCGCTGCCAGGGGAGCGGCTGGCCGGGAATTTGCCTGGGGGGATACGTTTGATCGAAACAAGCTGAATGCTGCGCCATTCTGGAAGCAGGATGATAATGCAAGTTACGCTTTTGATCTACCGGAAGCAGGGACTACCGTGGTTGGACAGTTTGCGGAAGGCAGTACGCCCGATGGTATTTGCGACTTGTCAGGTAATGTTTGGGAGTGGACTACTTCCTGGTATGAAAAAGCGCAGGTCTACCGTGTCGTGCGCGGCGGTTCGTGGGACTACACTCGTAGCTTTGCGCGCTGTGCCTACCGCGACTGGTACGACCCCGAGTACTTCGGCAACCTTATCGGTTTTCGGTTAGTTTCCCCTGGGCTTTGATATCAGCCCCGAAGGGGATATTTCTGTGTTCTGTCTGCTGAATTCTGCTTTCTGCAGTGCTGGTTTTCTGTAGGAAGAGGGGTGTGGGGAGAAACGTAGTTTCTCCCCACAGGTTAATTCCGCAGCTGTTATTTTTGATCGCCTGATAGATTACAAAAATCCCTCTTGACTCTGGATGCGCTCTCTGCTATGATTATCCTACCGAACGGTCGGTAGGGAGATTGTTGAATGAGCAGAGAAGCCATCCTTGAATCCGCAGCACAGGTTATCCGCCAGAAGGGCTTTCATGCGGCCTCCATGGCAGATATTGCCGAGGCGGTCCAGCTCCAAAAAGCCAGCCTCTACCACCACTTTTCGAGTAAGCAAGACATCCTCTTGGAATTATTAGACAGGGCCCTGGACATGGTCATTGAAGGAATGGCCGGGGTGATGGCCCAGAACCTGCCCGCAGATCAAAAACTGCGCGTAGCAGTGCGCTTGTACCTCAAAACCTTGAGCGAGCAGGGCGACCTGGTATCCGTGCTTCTAATGGAACATCGCTCGCTTGACCCGGAATACCACTCAAAACACATTCCGCATCGCGATCGTTTCGAGCAGATGTGGCGTGAATTAATTCAAGAAGGGGCGGATACAGGGGTTTTTATCGTCGAAAATATTCCATTGACAACCCGCGGTTTGATGGGGGTCATGAACTGGACCATCACCTGGTACAAGCCTGACGGAGCGCTGTCGATTGATCAAATCGCGGATCATTTCACCGATTTATTCTTAACCGGTCTCAAAAAGTAAGTACATAAGGAGCAGACAGATTATGTATGGTTTCTCGCCAACCGAAGAACAAAAAATGTTGATTGACGCTGTCTCCCGCTACTCCAGGAGTGACTTGCGCCCAGCGGCACACGCTGCCGAGGAAGAAAAGAAACTTTCGCAAAAACTGATCAACAAGGGCTGGGAATTGGGCATTTTACAAGCCTCAACACCCGAAACGTATGGTGGTTTTGGCGAACGCTCGCTTGTGACGGGTGTGCTGGCGGCCGAAGAATTGGGTTGGGGTGACCTGGCGGGTGCGCTGGCAGTCATGACCCCCGGCTTATTCGTCCTGCCGATTTTATTGGCGGGCAGTGACTTGCAGAAAGAAACCTTTATTCCGCCGGTTATCGCAGCAGATTGGCATCCTTATACTGCCGCGCTGATCGAGCCATCTTTCGACTTTGACCCGAACGCGCTTAAGACCGTTGCAAAAGCCGATGGCGCTGATTTCATTCTGGACGGTCTAAAAACCTATGTGCCTTTTGCGGCTGAGGCAGAAGCCGTGCTGGTGTATGCGAACCTGGATGGCGAGACCAAAGGCTTCATTGTCCCGAAAAATTCTGAAGGCCTGCAAATCTCCGAGCGCATTAAGTTGATGAGCCTGAACGCGCTTCCAATGTATCAAGTGAGCCTCAACCATGTGCGGGTTCCGGCAGCCAATTTTGTAGCCGGTGATTTTGCCCCGCTCTTGGCCGCCATGCGTGTGACCAACGCTGCCCTGGCGGTTGGCGTGGCCCGCGCAGCGTTTGAATATGCGCGCGATTACGCCAAAGACCGCGATGCTTTTGGGGTCAAAATTGCCCAGAAACAGGTCATTGCCTTCATGCTGGCCGAGATGGGCATCGAAATTGAAGCCGCCCGCCTGCTGACCTGGGAAGCAGCCTGGAAACTGGACACTGGCAAGCCAGATGCCGGTAGCGAAGCTTACCTGGCGGCAACTGCTGCGGCAGATATGGCCATGCTGGTGACCGATCGGGCTGTCCAGATCCTGGGTGGACACGGTTACATTCGCGATCATCCTGTGGAAATGTGGATGCGGGTTGGGCGCGGTTTCGCTACTTTCACTGGTTTAGCGGTTGCATAGGAGCAGAATATGACCATCGAATTTGAGATCCCAAAACCCGTCGAACAGGCACGCTTTTTGCTGCAAACTGTGGCCGATAATATGATGCGGCCTGTCTCGCGTGAGATGGACGAGAATGAGCACGCCATTCCTTATGGCTATGTTGAGTTCATGCATACAGCCATGCAGGCCATGGGCGCCGGTTCGGCCGGTTCGCTTGCCCCGGCTGACGAGAAAAAGAATGAAGATCCCAATAAACCCAGGCGGCCCTCGATCGCCTACCAGGTATTAGCCAACCAGTTGGAAATGCTCTCCTGGGGCGATGTGGGCATGTACCTGATCACCCCCGGCGGCGGTTTGGGGGCGGCGGCAGTCCAGGCGGCCGGTTCTCCGGAACAGCGCGAAAGGTTCCTGTCGCGCTTCTCTGGCGATAAACCCACCTTTGCGGCCATGTGCATGACCGAGGCGCAAGCCGGGTCGGATACTTCCGCCATCCGCACCCGGGCTGTTTTGGATCAAAATAGCAATGAATGGGTCATCACCGGCGAGAAAATTTTCGTCACCTCCGGTGAAAAATCCTTCAACGAACATCCTGAATTTGGCAAGGGTTTTCTGGTGGTTTGGGCTTCCATCGACCCGGCTGCCGGGCGCTCAGGCATGCGTTCGTTTGTGATCGAAGCCGGAACCCCCGGGGTGAAGGTTACCAAGCTTGAGTACAAAATGGGTATTCGCGTCAGTGATACGGCTTCCATTTCGCTGGATGCTGTGCGCGTTCCGTTTGAGAATATCCTCGGCAGCCCAACCGTAGAGAAGACCACCACCGGCTTTAAGGGTGCCATGGCCACCTTTGATGCCACCCGTCCTCTCGTCGCCGCGACTGGTGTGGGCGTGGCCCGCGCTGCTCTCGAAGAGGTTAAGAAAATGTTGGCAGAGCAGGGCCTCAGTATTCGCTACGGTCTGCCGCGCCAGAAGCTCTCTTCCATAGAACGTGATGTGATCGACATGGAGATCATGGTCAAATCAGCCTGGTTAATGGTGCTGAAAGCCGTCTGGATGGCCGATAACAAGCAACCCAATGCGCTTGAATCATCCATGAGCAAGGTCAGATCTGGCGATATTGTGAACCGTGTCACCCAGAAGGCCGTCGAGATTTTGGGACCGCTTGGGTACAGCCGCGAGTTTCTGCTGGAAAAATGGTTCCGGGATGCCAAGATCACCGATATTTACGAAGGCACCGGGCAGATCAACCGGCTGGTTGTCGCCCGTCACCTGCTCGGTTATTCAGGTGCGGAACTGCGCTAACATGGAGTGATCGGCCATGTTTTCCGGGATTATCTCTGTGAGATTGGGCGGGCCGTTGCTGCCTGCCTCGGCCCGCTGCGCGAATTACATTTTGCGGGTTCAGGTGCAGTCATTAAGAGTGACTCTTGCCAGGATTGTGCTTAAATGCACTAATAAATCCTGCTGGCTTGTGTTACCCTCCTGGCAGAGGTGAAAAATGTCCGCATTATTTGCAGAGCAAATGTTAATATTGTTTTTGATCCTGGCCCTGGGCTCCTGGCTGGGTACACTTTCGGTGAAGCGTATTTCACTGGGCACAGCCGGCGTATTATTTGTTGCGCTTATCTTTGGCCATTTTGGGTTTAGCGTCCCAAAGGTCATCATGGATCTTGGGCTGTTACTGTTTGTCTACGCGGTTGGCCTGCAGGCCGGGATGCGCTTTTTCCGCACATTCCGCAGTCAGGGCATCCGGTTCATTATCATTGCGTTTGTAACTGTGCTGGCCGGCGGAGTCATGACCGTCCTGGTCGCATGGATCTGGAAGCTGCCTTTTGACCTGGCGACCGGTCTCTTTACGGGTGCGCTGACCTGCACCCCTGCCCTGGCAGCGGTGATCGACAGTGTCAACCGGCTGGGTCTGGGCAGCAGTGCCGCGGTATCGGTTGGTTATGGAATTGCCTATCCTTTCAGCATGGTGGGTGTCGTGCTGGTCATCCAACTCTTGCCCAGGCTGCTGCGGCGCGACCTGGCTGCCGAAGAAGCGCGTTGGCGCGAGGCCCAGGCCCTTGAAACGCCGGGCATCGTAGCCCGCCAGTACCGCGTCACCAATGCTAATATTGATGGCCGCCTGGTGCGCGAGATTGACCTGCACCGCTTGAGCACCGTCAATCTCTCCCGGGTTCGGCGCGGTGATCAGGTCTTTGCCGCCACCCCTGGCACCCGCCTGCAGCTTTGGGATATTGTCATGGTCGTCGGGCAGGAAGCTGAAGTGGCCAAAATGTCGGTTTTGTTGGGCGAACCGACCGACGCCAGGATGGATGTCAATACCGACGTCAAGAGTGTCGATGTCTACGTCAGCGAGCCGTCACTGACCAGTAAAAAGTTGATGAACCTTAAAATTTGGGAACGCTACACCGTGGTGATCACGCGCATTCGCCGCCAGGGACTGGAGATTACCCCCACCGGCACAGCCACCCTGGAAATTGGCGATAGCATCCGCCTGGTGGGCGAATCTGCCGCGGTCGATGAATTTGTGCGCATCGTGGCCGGAAAACCCGCTCGCACCGATGAGACCCAGATGGTCACCTTCCTGGTAGGGCTGGTTCTGGGTGTAATCCTGGGAAATATCTCCATTCCTATTTCCAGCGGGTTGGATTTACGACTTGGAAACGCGGGAGGCGTGTTTCTGGTTGGGCTGGTGATCGGTCATTTTGGTCGGGTTGGTAACTTTCGCTTGTGGGTGCCGCCAGCCGCGCGCAACATCACCCGCGAACTCGGGTTGATGCTGTTCCTGGCGGGTGCTGGCACAAATGCCGGGGCCCAGCTGATGCAGGTCGTGCAGCAGCGTGGTTGGAGCCTGGTGGCGGCGGGTGTCTTGATCTCGCTGGTGACGGTCATCAGCGGCTTAGTCTTGATGATCCCGATCTATCGGTTGACCACTCTTTCTACCCTGGGCGCGTTGTGCGCCTGCATGACCAACCCTCCCGGCTTGGGCGCTGCCCAGTCCCAGGCCGAGACCGACCTGCCGACAGTTTCTTATGCCAGTGTCTATCCGGCGGCTTTGATCTTTAAAATATTGCTGGCGCAGATCCTGGTGGAAGTGTTGAGTAAGATTTTTTAAGCCGCCGGGCATGGTCATGCCTTCTGCAATCGGTGGCAATTGATTGGCAATTGATTGGCAAAATATACAAAGAGCAGTACCTCACCCAAGGAGGAAACATGAAATATCAAGTTCATTCTGCTGTTGTTATCGGTGCTGGAACCATGGGCGCGGCGATTGCGGCTCACCTGGCGAACGCAGGGGTGCCTGTCACTCTGCTGGATATTGTCCCAAAAGATGCCCCGGCGGACAATCCGGATGCGCGCAATAAAATTGTCACCGAAGGCCTGGAGCGCGCCAAAAAGTCCCGTCCGGCGTCTTTTTTCTCATCCGATCAATACCCGCTGGTCAAAACCGGCAACCTGGAAGACAATTTTGAGGTCATCGCGGCGGCCGACTGGGTCATCGAAGTCATCGTTGAAAACCTGAAAATCAAGCAGGATCTGATGGCGCGCATTGACGCCATCCGCAAACCCGGCTCGATCATTTCCAGCAACACCTCTGGCATCCCGCTTAAGGATATTGCTGCCGGTCGCTCGCCTGATTTCAAACTGCATTTTCTCGGCACCCACTTTTTCAACCCGCCGCGCTACCTCAAACTGCTTGAGATCATCCGTACCGCTGATACCAGCCCGGATGTGGTCGATTTTATCTCGCACTTTGGCGAATATCGCCTGGGCAAAGGTATTGTACAGTGCAAAGATACCCCCAATTTTATCGGTAATCGGATTGCCTTTGGGACAGGCGCTTTTGCGCTGCACTATATTCTTAAAAATGGATACTCGGTCGATGAAGTCGATGCCGTGACTGGCCCGACCATGGGGCGTCCCAAGACAGCCACCTTCCGCCTGATCGACCTGGTCGGCATCGATATCTGGGAACATGTCGGCCGCAATCTGGCGCTGGGCATTCCACACGATAGTTACGTCATGCCCTACCTGCAGGATGAAAATGTCAACGCTCTGATCAAAAACATGCTCCAGAAGGGCTGGCTCGGAAACAAGACCAAGGCAGGTTTCTACAAGGAAGTTAAAACAGAGAGTGGCAAGGAGTTCTGGTCATTGGACCTGACCACGCTTGAACACGCAGCGCCCAAAAAAGTCCGTTTTGAATTGATTGGCAAGCTGCGCGAGATCGAGGCGCTCGGTGACCGCCTGAAGGCCCTGATCCAGGAAACCGATCGCGGCGCCCAGTTGGTCAAAGCTCTCACGCTGCAGGCTTTCCAATACGCATCCGCCATCATCCCGGAAGTTGCCGATACCGGCAAACCAGTTGACGATGCCGTTCGCTGGGGGTTTGGTCACGATGCCGGACCGTTTGAAATCTGGGATCTAATGGGCGTGCGCCCGATGGTCGATCTGATGAAAGCCGAGGGCTTTGCCCCCGCCGGGTGGGTGGACGAGATGCTCGCCGCCGGGGTCGAAAGCTTTTACCAGCTCAGTGGCGATCAAAAAATTGGCGTCTACGATGTCTCCCAACGCAAATATGTGCCCATTCCACGCCCGCGCGGTGTGCTGCTGCTCAAAGACCAGAAGATCATCAGCCAGAACGCCGGCGCTACGCTCTATGATATGGGCGATGGTGTCGCGGGTGTCGAATTTCACACCAAGATGAACGCGCTGGATGACGATATTTTCAATATCAGCATCGAGGCACTCGAGCGGCTGGAAAAGGACTTTGATGGACTGGTGATCGGCAACGAAGCTGAAAATTTTAGCGCCGGCGCCAACCTGTTCATGGTGGTGGTCGGAGCCCAGCAAGGCATGTGGGATTCTTTGGATGAAGCCATCCGCAAACTGCAGGGCCTGAACATGCGCATGCGTTACTCTCCCAAACCTGTAGTGGTGGCACCTGCCGGGCTGGCCCTGGGTGGCGGCGCTGAGGTGACCATGCACGCCGCGCGCGTGGTGGCTCACGGTGAACTCTACATTGGGCTGGTGGAGATGGGCGCAGGTGTCATCCCGGCTGGCGCGGGCACCAAGGAACTTCTGCGCCGGATCGTTAACCCGCCCATGCGTACCCAAAATGCCGATGCCCTGCCTTACCTTCAGCGCGTCTTCGAGCAGATCGGGCTTGCCAGGGTGGCCACCAGTGCCGGTGAAGCTCGCCAGGCGGGCTTTCTGAGTCCTTCCGATCGCATCGTCATGCGGCGTGAGCACCTGCTGGCAGAAGCCAAGCGCGAAGTGCTGCATCTTGCGGCTGCCGGCTATGCTCCACCCGCACCTGAGCTGATCTACGCGGCCGGGCGTGATGCGCTGGCTGCTCTGCGTGTCGGCATTCACATGATGGCAGAAGGCAAATACATCACCGAATACGAGAAGGTCATTGCCGGAAAACTTGCCGCCGTCATGACTGGCGGCGACCTCAGCCGGCCAGCCTGGGTCTCCGAGCAGTACATTCTGGATCTGGAACGCGAAGCCTTCCTGAGTCTGTGCGGCAACGAAAAGACTCAGCAGCGCATGTGGAACTTGCTCCAGACCGGGAAGCCCTTACGGAATTAGGCTTGCCTGAGCCTGCCCAACACAAGGAGAATCTAATGAATATTCGTGATGCTGTGATTGTTTCAGCCGCTCGTACGGCTGTTGGAAAATCGAAGCGCGGTGGTTTTGCCACTGTCCGTCCGGATGAGCTGGCGGCTGCGGTGATTGTAGAGCTGCTCAAACGCACACAGGGTCTCGCGCCCGCAGATGTCGAAGACGTCATCCTGGGCTGTGCTTTCCCGGAAGGTGAACAGGGCCTGAACATGGCCCGCACAGTCGCCCTGCGGGCTGGTTTGCCTAATACGGTTAGCGGCGAGACCATCAACCGCTAT
>CAINXK010000274.1 GCA_903854805.1 uncultured Anaerolineae bacterium | reverse complement strand
CAGTTTGGGCGATGACCCATCCCCCGGCCCCTTCCCAAAATCGGGAAGGGGGGTGAAAGAGGGTTTTTTTTGTGGAGTTTAGCGCTAAGAACAGGCGCAAAAACTCCACTGGCGGGGCAAACCAGCGATTATTAATTGCCTGAGCGGCAGAAGCAGGATGGTTAGGTGCCAGAA
Organism: uncultured Anaerolineae bacterium; assembly: GCA_903854805.1. The sequence continues at coordinate 8,717 of CAINXK010000274.1, read as the reverse complement.
CGAAAAGCTGGTGAGTATGTGCGCGGGCGGCGAGGTGCCAAGTACTGGCGGCAAGAACTCCACTGGCGGGGCGAACCAGCGATTATTAATCGCCTGAGCAGCAAGACCAGGATGGTTAGGCGCCAGAACGAAGAGCTGGTGAGTATATGCGCGGGCGGCGAGGCCAGTTTGGGCGATGACCCATCCCCCGGCCCCTTCCCAAAATCGGGAAGGGGGGTGAAAGAGGGTTTTTTTTGTGGAGTTTTGCGCCAAGTACAGGCGCAAAACTCCACTGGCGGGGCAAACCAGCGATTATTAATCGCCTGAGCAGCAAGACCAGGATGGTTAGGCGCCAGAACGAAGAGCTGGTGAGTATATGCGCGGGCGGCGAAGCCAGTTTGGGCGATGACCCATCCCCCGGCCCCTTCCCAAAATCGGGAAGGGGGGTGAAAGAGGGTTTTTTTGTGGAGTTTTGCGCCAAGAGCAGGCGCAAAAACTCCACTGGCGGGGCAAACCAGCGATTTTTAATCGTCCGAGCAGCGGAACCAGGATGGGTCAGGTGCTAGAGCGAAGAGCTGGCGGGGCGAACCAGCGATTATTAATCGCCTGAGCAGCAAGACCAGGATGGTTAGGTGCCAGAACGAAGAGCTGGTATAGGTGCTGCGCCAAGTACAGGCGCAAAACTCCACTGGCGGGGCAAACCCCGAGATTATATAGAATAGATTCAGATTCTGCGATTGTGAAAGTAACTAAAATATCGTGCCGGAACGAGAGCGGACAGCGAAAAAAGGATGGTGTTGGATGGATCCTCGAGTTGTTGCAGAAAGAAAAGGTGTAGCCATGGCGCGGATTGAATCGGCCCTGGATGTTTTGACCAATCAATGCGGGTTGACCAGCTCGGCTGTGGATGGGCTGCGCCGAAATTATGCTGATCCGAATGTGACTGATCTGTACCGGGTTGAGGGAATTGCGGATCTGATTGAAAACCTGCTGGTGCTGGCTCAAACGAAAGTGCCGGTTGCGAAGGCGAAGAAGAGGCCGGAATGAATGAGACGGTCAGCGTCATGCAGACTGCCTTTTTGCAAGCTTTGCTTCAGGAAATTGCGCTTTGTAAAGCTGAATGGGAACTGGCTTGCACCCGCTGGGCCTGGCGCAGTGTTGATGACCGGCCTCTGCCGGCGGCGGGCGTAAAAGTGCTGGTGTGTGCCGGGCAAAATATTACGATTGGGTTTTGCAAAATTTCTGCGGATGGTGACGAGCCGCTCTGGTACATCGACGGGGCTGCGGGCCGCGGGCTCGTACAGGTCCAATATTGGTTGTACTTGCCAACCCCTTGCAAAACGACGTTTGGCGAAGGGCTGGAGCTGAAGGTATGACGGTTCCAAGTGTGTACTCCGAAAAGAGCCTGGCGGAATTTATGCAGGCTGAATTGGGCAAGGTGGCGGTTTTGCTGGCGTATGCTGCCGGCGCTGCGGATGCGGGCAGCTATGCCGAGGCAGTTAATGAAAGCGTGCTGCGCTATGGGTCTGTGCTGATCGCGGATTGTACTGAGATCTTGAAGTTGCGCGCCCTGGCGCGGGTGGAGGCCTGGCGCAAAGCCTGCAATGACCTGACGACTGTTTACAAGTTTTCGTCTGACGGGTCGAGCTTTGAGCGTGAAACGGTTTACCGCCAGGCTGTGCAGAACTTGAACCGGGCCCTGGGCCTGGCGGCTGAATATGACCCCGGTGGGGCTTATGTGATCAGCATTAGCCGGGCTGTGCCGGTCAATGATCCGTACCGCTATACTCCGGAAGATTACCAGACACTCTGAACAGTTTTCCCCTGGCGGAGCTGGGAGGAACCAGGCCCCTTGTGCAACGCAAAAGGGGCCTGGTGTTTTGCACAGCAGGCTGTCTGGCTAACCAACCAATCGAGGCAGGTAGATTATGTTGACTTCTGACGAGGTGGCGGATATAAAGGCGGCGCTGGCAGCAGCGCAGGTAGATATTCCGGGCTGGAGCCATAGTTCTTTTTTGAAGATGGCTGATCGGGCGACGCATGCTACCTATGCGACGGTGGCGCAAGTGCTCAATATTGCTGGCTTGCACCTGGATGGTGAGCGCAAGGATGCGACTACCCAGCTTTCGGGCGGCTGGGCTGAAAAGATCAGTGTTTTGAAGAATGGCGGCAGGCTGGTTTTTCGGGTGCATTTTTTGCAAGCTGAAGGTACTTTGAACACGACCAGCGGGTTGGCAGCGGCGGCCCTGGAGCAGACAAAGGAGTATTTTCAATTGAGGTTTGCGGATGGGACCGGCTTTTCTTTCCAGGCGTTTGTGGGCCTGGATTTCTCCGCGCCGATTAATGGCCGCTTGTTGGGCCAGGTGACATTGGATATCAGCGGGCAGGTGATAAAGGCAGGTGATAGCTGATAGGTGATAGCTGATAGGAAGGTCAAAAGCTACGGGCTACGGGCTATGAGCTACGGACTATGAGCTATGGGCTATGAGCTATGAGCTGCGGGCTATCAGCTGGCTTATATTGTCTTTTCTGGGGAGGTGAGCTGATGGCGCGGTATGGAATTGGGAAGTATGGGTTGAACCTGTATGGGTCGAAGCTTGAGCACCCGTATGGGTTGGTTAGCGGAAAGCTGATGTGGATGGTGCAGGTAGATTGGGACCGGGATGGCCTGTTCACCGGTGAGATTGAGCCACAGGCGATTTGCAGCTTGAAGATCGTACGCGGCCGCGGGCAGCGCTTGCGTGCGGATGGCCTGGGGCAGATGCATCCAGAGCATGAAAGTTTTTTGATTGAAATCCAGGATGCTGAGGCCAGGTTTGACAGCTTTAATACCAACAGCCCGATTTTTAGCCAGATTGGGGCTCCGGGTTTGCTTTTGCGGGTGCTGGTGGTCTCTAGCAGCAGCAAGGCGGCTGCCCAGCCGGTTTTCGTGGGCACCTTGCTCAGCGCTGCTTACGATGCGAAAACGGGTGTGTCATCACTGCGCGGGGCTGGTCTTTCAAGCAGCCTTGAGATCGGCTTGGCGGCCAGTCTTTATGCTCCCTGCCAATCAATCAGCAACATGGCCTGGGATTGGTGGTTTGTGTGGGATGCTACCGGTCCTTTTCCGTTCAATTACTGGAAGGGCCGGCCTGCAGGTTTGAGCTTGCGGGAGTGTGTTGGAATTGTGCTGGATAGGGCGGGCTGGCCGCTGGGTTTCAGTTTTGGAAGTGAAGTACCTGACCCTGAGCAGCCAGATTATTTCTACCTGGACGGTGCCAGCGCCTGGGAGACGCTCAAAGATCTGGCGGATGGGTTTGCCGCGCGGCTCTGTTTCGTGCGGGATGGGCGCTTGTTTGTGATGGACCGGCTCGACTCTGCCGGGCTGGGTTTTGGGTTGGCTGCGCCCGCGCGGGCACAGCAGGCGGCCGGCCTGGTGCGTGAAAGCCCCTTTGAAACCTTGCGAAATCGGGTGGAGGTCAAGGTCAGACCGCACAGTATTGCACTCTTCAATAGTAATTGTACGCTGGCCGATTACCAGCCGATCTGGTCGAATCATGGGCCTGTGGCGGTACCATCCAATAGTTCTATCGAAATTGCCATAAAATACCCTGAAACGCTGGGGAAACCACTGCAAGGCTCCGATATCCGCACGAACCTGGACAGTTTGAGCGAGATAAGCCCGCATGCGGTCTGGTCTCGGGCAGATCGAACTGGCACCAACCTGGGTATGTCCACCGGCACGGGCCAGGGTGAATTTAGCCTGATCTATGAAGTCAGTGGGCGGAATGAGTACGGTCTAAATTATGTGCAGGCGGGCAACAATCAGAAGTTTTGTACTGTCAGGCTGAGAAATTGGAGCAGCACCGAAACGGCCTATTTCTTTAATCTACAAGTGCAGGCGATTGGGATTGTTGAAACCGGGGAACCTTTGACAAAAGTCATCGAAGACGCGGATAGCCAGAGCCTGAACGGTGAACGGGTGATGGTGGTCAATTCGCGCTGGATCCAGGATGCCAGCATGGCGGCGAATGTGGGTCAGGCTTACCTGGATGCGCTGAGTGTGCGGGAACGCGCCAGCGTGGCCAGTGTGGTGTACCAGTGGAGCGCTGATCTGCTCTATGCCAACTTGCTGGCGTATGACCTGGGCAGCCATGTCGATTTTGGTCCGAGCGCCGAAGCAGGCAGCCTGGCGAATTTTGGGCTATCGGGGCGCTGGTTGATCGTTGGGCAGGAGCTGCAGTGGCTCAGCCCGGATGGTCAGGATGCCCTGGTGAAATTGACCTATGAAAAGGCGGGTGTGGTGCATGTGCTGGATGGCAATGTGAGCAGCCAGGTTGGTTCTGCGGTGGCAAACCTGACCTGGAGCCATACTGTTGCGGCCGGGAGTAACCGGCTGCTGCTGGTTTCTATCAGCAAGCGTGCTTATGCTGCGGCTGTGGTTGGATCTGTAACGTATGGCGGCGCAGCGTTGACCAGGTTGGGATCCAGCCAGGCGAACCCTGGGGATTACCCAAGAACTGAAATTTGGTATCTGATCGCGCCGGCGGTTGGCACGGCGAATGTTGTTTTGATATTGGCCAGCAGCGCTGACTATATGGAAGCGGCCAGCATGGATTTTCGCAATGTACACCAGTCAAGTCCGCTGGGCTCGTTGGTGGCGGGGACCTATGCGGTTGGCACGCTAAGTGTGACTGTGCCCGCGGCGCCTGGCGATCTGGTTTTGGACGGCATCTGCTACAACTCGGGGACAGCCTGGGCTGCGGCTGGCACAGGTCAAACCATAAAATGGAGCGGCAGCAGTGATGGCTCCTGGAAAGGATCTGGCAGTACGAAGCCTGGCGCAGCCAGCCAGGTTTTGAGCTGGAGCTTGCCCGCCAATAGCCCAAGCTCAGCCGGGTTTGGTGTGGCGATAAAATCGGTGGGCAGCTGATCTGATGAAGAAGAAGAAGGAGGCGTGATGGCGGCTAGTTTTCCGGGTAGTCTGAAAAGTTTTGGTTCTGAGCGGGTGGATGGTGAGTACATTCCGGCGGATGATATGAATGCTGTGCGGGCCGAGCTGCTGGCGATTGAAAATTACTTATTGAATGGCAGCTGGGTGGCGGATGCGGGCAGCTGGTCTTATGTTTCCGCGGATAGCCCGACCGGTATTATTTCGATCAACGCGAATATGACCGCCAGGTTGTCCAAAGGTATGCGCGTTAAGTACAGCCAGCCCCAGGCTCTGACGGCCTACTGGTCGATGGATGCCAGCTCAAACAGCCAGGTTGGCTCTTTCAATGGCGCCGATACCGGCATGACCTATACCCCAGGAAGGTTTTCTAACGCGGCGACCTTCAACGGCAGCAGCAGCAAGATTGTGCTGGCGGATCATGCCAATTTGAAACCGAGCGGAGATTTTACGCTTGGCTGCTGGTTCAAGACCAGCGCAGCGGGTGTACTGAAAGCATTGTTTCAGTCATATTCTGCGAATACTTTTAACGCAGGGCTCAACCTGGTGATCAGCAGCGGGAATGTGCTGAAAATGGCCATCAATAAAAATACAGGCATGCTGCTTGCGGTTGATTATTCAGAGATTACAGGCAGCACAACCGTAACGGATGGCAATTGGCATTACGTGGTAGCAAGCTACCGGAATAATTTCATGCAGTTGTATCTGGATGGCAGCCTGGAAGCAGCCGGGTATTGTTTGTCGGTGAGCTATGCTGCCACAAATTACGTCAGAATTGGGTGCAATAACTATTCCGGGACGGATCTGGCCTTTTTTAATGGGCAGATTGACGATCTTTTTTTGATGAACGGCTATGCTCTGGATGCCGAAACGATCAGGGCTCAGTACCTAGCAGGCGCAGCCCAGGGCAGCAGCGCTATCAATGTGGCAAAGATGGGGATCATTACAAATGTTGGCAGTTGGACCGGCACGGAGACCCAGATCACGGTCTATCACGGGACGGATTACGGGCTTGGCGGCACGGCACTGAGCAGCCCCTTTTACTCGGCGGCGAAGGCGCCCGTGGGTTTTCCGCTGGACCCTGATAAATGGACTGTGACAACAACCGACAGCCTGGCGCGGATACAAACGGTGCCGGCAGCCAATACCTGGTACAACCTGGGCGGTATTTCTCTGGCTGTGCCGATCGGTTTATGGCGTGTGCGGTTTAGCGGTATGCAGCGCGCCTCAGTCAGCCTGGGGACTTCTGTCTCACAGCGGACGACATTATCAACCTCGGCCACGGGTGAAAGTAGTTTGTTTACGGTGGGGAATACGCTGGTTGGTGCAAGCGGCAACCTGGTGCTGACTTTGTTTATTCAAAGTGCGGAGATTGTGATTTCCAGGATGACCAAAGCCAGCTATTATCTGAATGCGAGTACGCAGCTGAGCATAGCAACGATTGAATTCAGAGGTGATGTAACCCTGACCCAGGTCCGCGCTGTGTGTGCATATTTGTGATATTGCAGGTGGTAGGTCAAACTAAAAACGCCCCGCGGGTGACTTGAAAAATCGGTTCGGTAGCCGAACCACCCGCGGGGCGCAAGCTGATTCTGGTCTGAATTAGCGTTCTTGTTCGGCCTGGACACCCACAAGCAGCGCCTGTACAACGGTTCTCAACTTGTAATTCTGGCTGAGAGGATCGTAATCCTTGCAGGTCAGCAGTGTCAACCAGGCTTCAGGCTTATGCCCTAAGACCCAGACCTCATCCGGCCAGATTGTTTTGACCAGACGGACCTCATATGTATAAATTTCTCCATAGGCATGGATCCGCACCTGGCTGCCCCATTTGAGCTGGCTAAGATTGACAAACAAGCCTGGTTTTCCGTTATAAGCATAAACATGTCCGGTGATGGCGCTGTTGCCCTTCCAACTTGGGAAGGCTGTGCCTGCCAGGTAACCGGCGTTGTTGCCCAACCAGGTGGTATCCCAATTGCCATTGGTCATTGGAACACCGACGATATTGGAGCGAATATTAAGCTCTGGGATCTCTAAGACAAGATCTGAATATGACTGATAAGCAGCAGCATGCGGCATGGCAGGGGGCAGGCTGACGATACCGGGTGCGAAACCGGTAACTGGTAACTTTTTTGCACTTTTAAATTCGGTTTTAATCCATTTCGACTGGGATGTGGCCAGGCTGGATCCGGAAACCTGGTCAATTCCATGGATGCCATCGATATCGGTGCTAATGCTGGCGGTGTTATTCACTTCGGATGTGCCAGACAGCACGCGCACATTAAAGCTGATATTCAGTTCATTGGCAGCCGTTTCGGCTGTCAAATGCCCCAAATCTGGCCCCATCGTACCCGTCCAGAGCACTCGACCGCGCGGATAGGTTACCGAAGCAGGTTCAAAGGCGCAGGTGGCTACGGTCGTCAGCCCGCTGGCCGGAGTGCAAACCAGGTCGCCGGCAAATTCTGTGCCTTCCGAAATTGGATCACTGACCAGGGCGCTCAGAGCCGGGATGTTGGTTTCGTTGATCCAAATCATCGTCCAGCGTAACACTGGCAGCCCGCGATCGTCAAAGGTTTTGATGCCAAAGGGCGGGTCAAACAGGCTGGCTGCAAAAGTAACAGCGGTCGAGCCTGCGTTGTTGGTGGGATCCCCATCAGCGTTGTTAGCAGGTAGACCTGTGCTGGTCTGATCAGGATCGCTGCCATCCTGCGAAACATCCGTCACGATATTTGAGCTGGGATCAAGCGCGCTGGCGCTGGCAGTGTTACTGAACGGTCCCACCGATGTGGGGGTGACCTGAAGGACCATGGTGATGGTCTTGTAGGAGTTCGAAACCCCCAGTGTGTTGCCGGTTGCACTCAGCAAGTTCTTATCTGAAGCACCGTTAAAAGAAGTGTTAACCGTGAAATCTGAGCTAATCAGGGGTTGGACGACGGTATACGTGGTTGGGCTGGCGAAAATGGTCGCGAGATCATCAATTACCTGTACCGAACTCAGCGCGACTGTCCCATAGTTTCGCAGCCTGAATTCATACGTAATTTCGAAGACGCCCGCGGAGATTTTGACCGGCGAGCCGATCAGCGCTTTGGCCAGGCCTATCCTGGCCACGGCAACCTGCACCCTGACGGTGGCCGTGCTGCAAATGCTGGCGCTGCCCGTTTTGCAGATTTTATACTGGAAGCTGTACGGGCCGCTGCTGGTGCCTGCTGCGACGGTGACCGCGCCGGTGCTGAGGCTGAAGCTAAAGCCGGTTGGCAAGCTGCCAAGCAGGCTTAGAACGACGGTGCTGGGCGTGGCTGTAACGCCATTGAGCGTGTCATTGGCCAGCACGTTAGCAACGGCGACACCACCGGCTGTTCCGTCAAAGGTCGCAACGTTGTCATCCACGGCACCCACTTGATGTACCTGCACGCTGACGGTGGCCGTGCTGCAAATGCTGGCGCTGCCCGGCATGCAGATTTTATACTGGAAGCTGTACAGGCCGCTGCTGGTGCCTGCCGCGACGGTGACCGCGCCGGTGGTGAGACTGAAGCTAAAGCCAGTTGGCAGGCTGTCTACCAGGGTTAGGTCGACGGTGCTGGGCGTGGCTGTAACGCCATTGATTGTGTCATTGGCCAGAACATCGGCAATTGCCGTACCACCGGCTGTGCCGTCAAAGGTCACAACGTTGTCATCCACGGCACCCACTTGATAGACCTGCACGCTGACGGTGGCCGTGCTGCAAATGCTGGTGCTGCCCGTCTTGCAGATTTTATACTGGAAGCTGTACAGGCCGCTGCTGGTGCCTGCCGCGACGGTGACCGCGCCGGTG
>CAINXK010000273.1 GCA_903854805.1 uncultured Anaerolineae bacterium | reverse complement strand
CCTACCGCGGCCGAGCGCACCCCTGATTTGTCGCGGTAAATCCACAATTCTTCCTGGGCCGGCACAAATACCGGGCGTAAATTGTGACGCGCCAGCATAGCCTGAAAATTACGATAAGGTGACCAAATCCCGTGGACACCGTGTTCCAGCCGAAATTTCCAGCCATTCACACTGATTTCTTCAGCCCCGGCCAGCCGCCCGCCAAGAAAGCGCTCATCGGCCTCCAATACCAGTGGTTTACATCCACGTTCGGCCAGATGCAGTGCGGCGCTGAGACCGGCAACGCCGGAACCTATGATGATTGTGTCTGCGGGCATGTTTTATATTCGCTTTTTGTGTGGGAGTGAATAGCTTCAGCGGCGGATCTGGAATTTGAAATCGAATTTTCGCGGTTGCGAATGATACCCTCGAATGTGAATGGCAGGTTTCCATCTAACCGGTAATATCATCCGGGCGCGTAGGTAATTAATCTTCCGGAACGGCTGGCCGGATACCGCAACCATTCATATATCAGTGCCAGGGGCTGTGCCTGCATGAGCGAAGGTTCGGCGTGGCATTGTTGGAAGCAGCTGTGGCAAGTGCGCGGTGGTTGTCCATATATTTTATAGGCGGCATCCCAGGCCTCGGCCCAGCTGCCGGTTTCCAATAAATTTACCGGTCGCCCGCCCTGACCGTTTTCGGCTTTTTCCAGGGGCCGGCATGGGTAACACAACTCGCCGTTCGGGTAAATCCGGGGCACCAGGGTCGGGAGGCAGTCATAGGGTTGAAAGGCTGCCAGGGTGCGCAGATAGGCCTCGCTGCCGAAAATTGGTGCCCCGGCCTGTTTGTAGAGTAGTAATTTTTCGATCAAAGCCCGGTAATGTGGGGAAACCGTCAACTCGTAACGCGGCCAATTATTGACCGCCTGGGGCGAGAAGGAAACCAACAGCCGCTGTTGTTTGCAAAATTCGATCAGGTCTTCGGCGGTTGAAAGGGTCTCTGGCGTCAGCACGGCATTGATGATCATGCGGTAGCCGTAGCGGGTTTGTAATCCCGCGCAGCGTATCACGTTTTCGATGATTGCCTGTGCCTGTGCCGGCAGGATCCCCGTGGTTTGAGATAAAAGCTGTGGGTCAATACTATCCAGGCTGACAATCAGGCGGTCAACCATAGCCAGCGCGTTTTCATGCTTGTGCAGCAGAAAGCCATTCGAGATCAGCGTCAATTCCCGAAACTGTAGATCTTTTTTTGCCAGCAGGACGATCCGGTCAATATCCGGATGCGTAAGCGGTTCGCCGCCGGTCAACATCAGCGCATCCACACCCGAGCGGATAACACCCAGGATCTTGTTGACCTGCTCGAACGGCAGAGCAGGCTGTTTCTGCGAATTGCGGCGCGCACCAAAATCCTCGCAGTAAACACAGTTCAGGTTGCATTGTTCAGTCAAATAATAGATCGCTGCCTGTGGCTGCAGGTGCCGGTTTGCGCGGGCAAGTTTGAGCAGATTGAGCTGGGTGGTGAGCATCTTGCAATTATACTCTCAGCGTTTAATATGTTGCTTCACGTTTATAATGACCCCATGTCATTTGTGCGCGTTGCTGTAAATGTCCCCGCTGTCAGTGGGGAGTTTGATTATGACCTGCCACCTGAAATGGATGGGCGGGTCGGCCCCGGTCACTTGCTGCGCGTACCATTTGGGGCGCAGATGGTACAGGCTGTCGTCCTTGAAATCATCGCTCAACCTGCCGTGAGCCAGACCAAAACTGTGCAGGAATTGCTCGATCCCATGCCAGTGCTGACCCAGGCCCAGATTGAATTGGCGCGCCAGCTTTCTGCTCATACGCTTAACTCCCTGGCCTCCATGGTCGAAATGATGCTCCCGCCGGGTCTTTCACAGCATGCGGATGTGCTTTACAGCCTTTCTGAGCACGGTTCTACTACTGGGCGGCTGCAGGTGACCCTTGAAATACAGAAACGCCTGGTGGCGCTGCTGGAAGCCCGTGGTCCCCTGCGTGGACGGCAAATAGATCGCCATTTTCAGCATGTCGACTGGCGCAAATCGGCCCAGGTCTTGCTGCGCCAGAAGATCATGCAGCAGCAATCGATCCTTCCACCTCCCAGTGTTCGCCCTAAATTCATCCGGACTGCGCAGTTGGCTGTCTCGCCAGAACAGGCTGAAGCGGCCATGCCCTCGCTCGGAAAGACAGCCTCCACATTGGATCGCCGCCAGAAAGCCCTGCGCTTTCTGGTTCACGAGCCTGATGCAGTGGCTGTAACCTGGGTCTATGCTGAATCAGGCTGTAACCTGGCAGATTTACAGGAATTGGCCGAAAGAGAATTGATCGTTTTATTGGAAAGTGAGATTTTTCGTGACCCGCTGGATCAGTTTGGCAGCGGAAATGCGCAGGCCCTTGGGTTGGGAAAAACTGACCTGCACCTGACACCTGAACAGGAATCAGCCCTGGCTGAAGTAATCCAACGTTTTCAGCCACGCCCGGTTGCTCCGGACGAATCGCAGGCTGCCTTTCTGCTTTATGGCGTCACAGGCTCAGGAAAAACGGAAATATACTTGCAGGCTGCGGCTGAAGCCATCCGGCGCGGCAAAAGCGCCATCATCCTGGTCCCTGAAATTGCCATTACGCCCCAGATTGTGCGCCGTTTCCTGGCACACTTCCCCGGTCAGGTTGGGCTGGTTCATAGTAAATTATCGGATGGCGAGCGTTATGATACCTGGCGCCGGGCGCGGGCAGGTCAACTAAAAGTCATCATTGGGCCACGTTCGGCCCTGTTTGCGCCTCTGCCCAATCCCGGGCTGATCGTGGTGGATGAATGCCATGACAGCTCCTATTTTCAATCTGATCCGCCGTTTTATCATGTTGTCTGGGCTGTTGAGCAGTATGCGCGTATCTGTGGTGCGGTTTGCATCCTGGGTAGTGCCACACCCTCGCTTGAATTGAGATATCGCAGCCTATTGAAAGGCTCTTCGGCAAAACTGATTGGTCTGCGCAGCCTGGAGTTGACGCGCCGGTTTCAAACCAGGGGCTCCGGTGGTCAGCTGGGAGAACTCCCGCCGGTTTCGATTGTCGATATGCGCGAAGAACTGAAGACCGGTAACCGCGGCATATTTAGCCGTACGCTTGCAGAAGCATTGGCTGAAACACTGGAACGCGGCCAGCAGGCCATCCTGTATCTTAACCGGCGCGGCACGGCTACTTATGTTTTTTGCCGCGACTGTGGGTATGTACTCAACTGTCCGCGCTGCGAATCAGCGCTGACCTATCATGTTGCCGTCCCGCTGCCCATGTCGGCAGACGCGCGCGGAAATCTTCCCGGTTTATTGTGCCATCGCTGTGCCTATACACGCCAGATGCCAACTTCCTGCCCTCAATGTAAGAGCTCCCAGATCCGCGCGTATGGCCTGGGCAGCGAGAAGGTTGAAAGCGAGGTGACGGCGCTTTTGCCGAAGGCCCGTGTTCTGCGTTGGGATTGGGAGACCACTCGTGAAAAGGATGCGCACGAAATGATCCTGATGCATTTTGCCAATCATCAGGCGGATGTGCTCGTTGGCACCCAAATGTTGGCCAAAGGGCTGGATTTGCCGCTGGTCACCCTGGTTGGGATTGTGCTGGCGGATGTTGGGCTGACTTTGCCCGATCCGTTTGCCGCCGAACGTTCCTTCCAACTCTTGACACAGGTGGCTGGCAGGGCCGGACGCTCTGAACTGGGCGGAAAGGTGATCATGCAGACCTTTATGCCTGAAAATCCTGTGATCCAGATGGCCGCTCAGCATGATTTCGAAGCATTTTACCGCTGGGAACTTGAAAACCGTCGCATCCTGGGCTATCCACCTTTTGCCCAGCTGCTCAGACTGGAATACCGTCATCGCAACAGCACCGAAGCTGAAATGCAAGCCCGCTTACTGGCTGATAAGCTAAAACTGGTCATGCAGGCCGGCCGGCATGACCAGACCAGCCTGATTGGACCCGTCCCATGCTTTTTCGCCCGGGTCAACGGGGACTATCGTTGGCAGTTGATTGTGCGCGGACCCAATCCGGCTTCGCTGCTCGAAGGTCGAATTCCGGATGGCTGGCGTGTTGAAGTTGGGCCGGTAAGTTTGCTATAATGTAGG
>CAINXK010000272.1 GCA_903854805.1 uncultured Anaerolineae bacterium | reverse complement strand
CGGCCGATACCGACTGGTATAACCTGGCATCTTCCCTGCATGCTCTGCTCGAAGATGTTGTGAAAACCTTCCCTATCGATCGCAGTCGCATCTATCTAACCGGCTTGAGCATGGGTGGAGGCGGTTCCTGGTGCTTAGCCGAATCCCACCCGGAGTGGTTTGCAGCTCTGGTCCCGATTTGTGGAGCAGGCGATCCGAGGCTGGCCTTTAAACTTAAGAGCATCCCGACCTGGGTTTTCCACGGCGCAAAAGACGATAAAATTTCGCCCGAATATTCGGAAAAAATGGTAAAGGCACTGCGGGGCTGCGGGGGCGATGTGCGTTACACGATCTATCCCAATGTTCAGCATGACAGTTGGACACAAACCTATGCCAACCCGGAATTGTATGCATGGCTGCTCAATAACAGAAAATCTAATTAATAAATATAGGTTCAACCTTTTCCAAGTTATTCAGTTCTTTTTTAGCAAATAATCCAAAGGTCTGATAATTAAAATGGTAATCACAAAATGGAATATCAGCGTGGTAATTCCCAATTAAGGCGATAATTTCACCGGCGAAGACGTGAAATAATAGCAATAGCCAACCAAGATGGCGTACGATAAACTGATTTGGCGTCATTTTAAATATTAAATGCATTTATTTATCAACCCCCGAAACCCACGGGAGATGTAAAGTATGAAATTTACTCATTCTGAATTATATTTTCTATTAAATCAACCTAAACCGCTTTGACTGCGCGGTGCCGACCTGAGCAATGCCAACTTGAACTGTGCCAAGTTGGTTGGGGCCGACCTGAGCTCGGTCGACTTACGTGGGCTGATTTGCTTACAGTCGATCTGCGCGGGGCCAAAATGTGGTTAGTCAACTTGAATGGTACTAGCTTGTACGATATCGACTTGAGCAAGGTCGACTTGATCTATACCTCCTTGAGCGGGGCAACATATTCCGCTTCTAACACTTACTGGCCTAAAGGTTTTGATCCTCAACGAGAAGGGGCAATATTAGTGCCATGAAAATAATTGCAAGAGCCAACCAATTTGCAGTGGCGAACTTTCCCGCCCATCGAAGCTAAGCAAGTATAGAAAAGAATAATTTCCCAAATGCGCCCAACATAGCGTGCACTTTAGGTTGGGGATTCTCCCGCACTTTCGTCCATTTTTCTAGCTTCGAGTTTTTCCTGCTCCAAACAGAATCCACGCCCGCCCCAGCGTTAGTAACTTAAACCGTCGGGCAGCATATTCTTAACCTAAGAAAATAGCGAAAAGGAGAAAAAATGTATTGTTCATCTTGCGGCAAACCAAATACGGATAACAGCACCTTTTGTAATAGTTGCGGATTACGGATGTCTGGTATGTCTAACGCTTCAACAGAGTGGGAATATCAGGATTTTGTCTGGCACTGGCCCGCAACTTCTGGATGGAAAGTCAATGCATTTTATCCAGAATCACAACATCGCCTTGAATGGTGGCAATCAAAACAAGGAAGTATTAGAGCTGAACTCCAATCATGGATTGATAAAGGATGGCAACCAATTGGAGAAGTTGGATCCGCATCCATCAAGTTAAGATTCTACAAATTATCATCTGCTCAAAATCCTTCAGGGTCACAAGTTATTGGGTGGATTATTACTTTTGGTTTATTTCTAATAGGCGATTTATTACAAACAGATACTTATTGTGAACCAACCGAATTTCGGGTTCAAATGAGGCGTGCAAAACGTGTATG
>CAINXK010000271.1 GCA_903854805.1 uncultured Anaerolineae bacterium | reverse complement strand
ATAAAAGTGAATTCACGGGCTCCGTCAGGCGAAAAATTCAAGCTAACAGCAGGGCTTTGTTGCGAATCTCCATCTGCAGCGGCGGGAGAAAAAGCTGTGGGCGTCAGCGTTTGCTGTCCTGGATTGGCATTGGGAGTGCCTTCAAAAATCAAGCTCCCCTCGTTATCAAAAAATGGTAAACCATTCAATACAGCTCCATCCAAATAGGCCGCTGCCACCCAGCCTTTGCCATCTGTCCCAGTCTCAAATTGAACTTGCACCCAAACATTATTCTGGTTACGACCAGTCAGATTGACAACCATGCCAGAATTTACGGTTCCTATGGATGCAAAAGTCTGTCCGGGACCAACCCGAACAAAAATCTGTTTCGTCACCGTGGCCGTATGAGCCGGAACGGTTGGAGTAGTTTCAGGCGTGGTTGCTAATACAGTGCTGTCATCTTGCAGAGAGACAGGCGTGGATGTATTGGTATCAAGTTGAATAACGGGTATCTTTTTGGCATCATCAGAGGAGAGCTGAACGTATGTGGCAGACACCCAACCAGTTGTACTCGAATTCTCAGGGTACACTATCTGCCACCATGATGCGGTGACATCTTTACCGACAACCTGTACGCGAGTGCCGTAGTTTGCCAAACCCAGAGATTTAGCATTTTTATCTGGTTGTGCACGCACATTAACCTGCGAAGTCAGAACGGCACTCACCGGATCAATAGTGGCAACAATCGTTGGAGGGGCCTGAGTCGCTGACGGTCTTGGAGTAAACGTCGGCACAAGTGTAGCTGTTGCAAATGCCAATGGCACGCTCGTCGAAGTGGGAAGCGACGCGATGTTAGAATTAGCAGAACAGGCGGTTAGAAACAATAATATGATGAAAAGTATCTTGCGCATATATTGATTGTAACAAAAAACGCCCAGACGTAAAGTCGAGCGTTTCTCACTCCTTAATTTACTACAGTGGTTTTTCTGGATAAAGCCAGCCTGCAATCCCATAAATCAAACCGAAAATGAGCAAGCCAAATTTAATACTGGCACACAAGGCTGCTGTTTGGGGATAGGGTAGAACAATATTTCCCTGTAGAATCGAAAATAGAGCCATATTTTCGATGGAATCGAACACAACTGCAACATAGGCGCCCCACCCCAAAACCATTCCAATTTTCGGCCATATTCCCCCGCGTCGATTTGAAGCAAGCAAGATTCCGAGGCTCAGTCCGGTAGCGTAAACCGGCATAAAAAGAAAATCATAGCCCAATCCAAAAGCATTGTTTAGGCGGGCGCCATCATCCCAAGAATCGATCATTGCGCGAGAATTATCTACTGTTCCGGCCAACTCAAAGGATACGACACCTGACGGAGCAGCAAATGTCCTTAATGGTTGATCCAAATACATAAAAATTAGAAAACCTAGCACAGTAAGGACTGTAAAAACAAAGAACAAGTATCTACGTAAATGGGGAGGCGTAAATTCGAGTGGGTGCCGGGTAGTCACAGATACCTCTGATTAAATATTTTTATGGTAAACACGATGATTTTTGTATTCGATCCCATTTAGATTTTTCAAATCAGCCCGCATCTGCTCGGTTGTTTCAGCCACCTGGGTCATTTCCACATGCGTGAATTGCTTAAAACTAAGCAATGTTTGACCCATTTCGTAATATAAAATGGCATTTCCACCGTGCCCTTGAAATTCCGGTAATATACCAATACCATTTACTGAAACTGTATCAGTTTTTCGCATTTCGAGCAGTAGATCCGGAAGACCAAACGGAAGCAGCTTACCATGAGCACGTTGTAACGCCGCAGAAACATCATGGAATGCAAATAAAAATCCAACCACATCATTTCCGTGGATAATTATTTTGATCAAACGATAGTCAGCTACGGTCATGATATTATCAACGACAAATTGAATCTCACGCGGGGTAAAGGGGAAATATTCCCAATTATGGATAAAAGCCTTGTTATAGGCTTCGCCAATACGCGGAGCCCATTCCAATAATTCTTTCTTATTCTTAAACTTTTTAACTTGCAAACCACCCCGTTCCAACGCCCGCAAAGCAATTCGTTCAACACGTTCTGGGATTCGAAACTGGTCTGCAGGTAAAAAGCAGGAAACAAAGTCAACTTCCTTTTCAAAACCCTGCGCTTCAACAAGCTGCTGATAATAAGGATAATTATAGTTAAGCATCGTCATCGTCTGACGATGTTCATGCCCAAGGACAAGCACACCGTACCCATCCAATGGTCCAAGACCTTTGGGGCCAATTACCCGATTTAAACCTCGCTTTTTTGCCCACACAATAACCGTGTCAAACAAAGCAGTAGCGGTTTCAAGATTATTTTCACAATCGAAAAAGTAAAAATCAGCTTCCGTGGTGCCATGATATTTATTAAAAGGTTTGTTCTCGATCGCAGCGATACGCCCCACATCACGCCCATCCCGAACCGCTAGAAAAAACTCAATCTCAGAATGCTCATAGAAAGGATGCTTTTTGGGGTTTAGCTGGGCATAAGAATCGATATCAAGAGGCGGCACCCACTGCGGACAATCTTTGTATAGTCTATGCGGAAATTGAACAAAACGCTTAACCTGAGATTTATTAGCAGTATCGACGTTTTCGATTGTAAGCATGTGAGCTCCTAAAACAAGATTATTATGACGGATATAACCCGAAAGTTCCTAAAAAGAAACAATACTTTTCCATTATAGTAATGAAATGCAGGAAGCAAATTATATATCCATACTCTTCACTCCACTTATATCAGACCTGCCAATGGATTAGGGCCGTAGTTGGGTTCGGTTGTGCTCACCTACCGCTCTCGCGAATGGTTTATCCTGAAGATGTCTATTTTTAGCGCACCCAAAAAAACGTGTCAGAAAAGTAACCAAAAATAAACAGACTGGCTGTTTTTACGAGGATTTTCTTATCCATAATTGATGGTCAGGCTGTTGAGTCGGCAATCTATTATTTGAGTTTCAAGCCGAATGAAGAAACCTTTTCATGATGATTCCCGTATATACCTACTGGAGGATCACACACATGTCAGAAACAAAATTTCATACTGAGGAATTTTCAGTTAATGGCGAGGAAATTCTCGCCAAGGTAAAACAACTTATCCGCGAAGGGAATATTCGACGGGTTATCATAAAGAGAAATCCGGCCATATACTAGCTGAGTTTCCACTCACTGTTGGGGTGGTTGGAGCCGCTCTGGCACCCATGCTGGTCGCAATCGGAGCCGTAGCAGCACTAATCAGCGAAGCGACTATCGTTGTTGAAAAGAATGACATTTAATCAATCAAATGTAAAAAGTATCGGTTATTGCTAACCGATACTTTGGTCCATCAACAAATTGTTTATTATTGAAGGTGAGAATAATTGATTTTCATCCCTTATTCTCAGTTTTTCAATTACCGGTTTCGTATTGAACATCCACACTCATACCAGCCAGCAACCCATCGGTATCTGTGTCAAATTCAATTTTGGTTTGATAAACAACATCTCCACCAAGCGTATCAGCCACAGGTGAAATACTGGTAACGTGCCCCGGAATGTTTTTGTTCAAGGCCTTGACAGAGATCAAAACTTTTTGCCCGACCGTTACACTCGGTACATCGCGTTCGCTCAAGTCGGTTGTTTCCACACTTAAGTGAGTCACATCGCTGATAAAAAAGAGCAATTCACCCGGGGAAACAGTTTCACCAGCGATTCCAGTAATCTTCACAACCACACCCGGTATCGGTGAAATAAGGCGGGTGTGATCCAGACGATCTTGGGCGGTGGCCAGCACTGTCCTTGCGGACTGCAGGCGAGCCAGATTAGCCCCAGTCGCATTAGAAGAGACATTCTCCCCTTTCAACACTGCCAAATACCATTCCGCCTCTTGAACAGCCGCTTTTGCAACATCCAATTTCGCATTCGCAAGCGCAGCATCAATTTCAGATGGCTTACCAGCATACCAGTTGTACTTGGCAATCAGCTCATTTAATCGCAATTGAGCATTGGACATTGCCACCAATGCAGCTGCCTTTCTGTTGTCGCCATCTTCCAATCTCGCAACTGTGCGATATGAATCGGAAGCCCTGGCCAGCGAATCCTTGGCAAGGTCAATCTCTCCTTGGGTTTTGTCGATCAAAGTATCTGATGCACGCCGGTAAAATTGTGAATTTACCTTATCTTGCTGGTCCTTTAAGTTTTGCTGTGCAACTGCCAAAGCCTGTTCCGCAGCGGCTTGCGCAGCTGGTGAAGTCAACTCGTTAACACTACTTTGTGCCTGGTCAATTTCAAGTTGGATCGCAGCGCTATCCAATTCAGCCAGTATCTGACCAGCTTTAATTTGGTCGCCAACCGCAACGTTGACAATTTTCAGGCTGCCACCCAATGTAAAGGCCATCTGGGCTTCTTGTTCAGGAACGATAGTCCCAGATGCCGCAACATTGCCACGACTTGTAGAGAGAATCGGGCTGGCGGTTCCAGAAGGACTGCTAAGCACGACAGTAGGCAGGGCAGTTGCGGTGGCCTTCGGTGAGCAAGAAGAGAGAACTAAGGCACCCATAATAAGAACTAATATCTTCAATTTCATTTCCACTCCATATTCAATCAATTACTATAGAAAATCATTCTGCAACAATCAGTCCATCGCGCAAGGTTACAACTCTTTTAGCATATTTTATTACACGTGGGTCATGTGTGGCAAATACGAATGTAACACCGGTTTCTTGATTAAGGCGGGTCATAATTTCCATTACTTGCTCACCATTCGCAGTATCAAGGTTAGCAGTTGGTTCATCAGCCAGGATTAGTGATGGTTCAGTTGCCAGGGCACGAGCAATCGCAACTCGCTGTTGTTGGCCGCCGCTCAATTGATCAGGGCGATTGTTGGCGCGATCCGAAAGGCCAACAGCCTCTAGCAATTTTGTCACACGATCGTGACGGTTAGCAGCACTTTGCCCAGCAAGCAGCAGGGGCAATTCGACATTTTCGTAAGCGCTCAAAGTCGGTATCAGGGCAAAAAACTGAAAAACAAAGCCGATCGTGCCACGCCGCATGTCGGCACGCTGGTTACGGTTTAGATTACTGACGTCCTTCCCATTTATAAATATTTTTCCCGTACTGGGCTGATCAAGACAACCTATCAATTGTAAAAGGGTTGTCTTTCCAGAACCGGATGGTCCCACCAATGCGGTAAATTCTCCACTCTCTATGGAAAGATTGACACCTCGCAAGGCTTGAGTCTCCACCTTGCCAATCTTGAATTTGCGCGTAACGTTATCAATTTTTGCGACTTCCATTTTAATTCTCCTCGGCCATGATTGCAAGTCATACTGAAAACGGGCCGTTTTATAATCTAAATTGGTTACTTCCCGCCGTGCAAAGCTTCGATAGGTTCCATTCTGGCGGCAATAATAGCTGGATAAATACCCGCCAACAGGGTGATCACAAAAGCAGTAATAGTCAAGCTTATAGTACTGTCCAAGGTCGCAGCGGGGTAGATCGTGTTTCCTATCAATAGGCCGGTCAGACCCATTTTTCCAATGAAGAAACCAGTCTGAGCGAAGTAATACACCGCCAACTGGCCAAGTGCCAACCCCATAATAATGCCCCCCACAGCCAAAAAGCTCGATTCTGCCAGGAACATCGCCAGGATACGCCAGCCCTTCATCCCAATGGCTGAAAGGATACCAATCTCACGTGTACGCTCAAACACAGCCATGATAAGTGTATTTGTAATCACAGTAGCAGTGATGCCCAAAACAATCATATATAGGATCACTATATAGGCGTTGGCCATTTGTTCAGTTTGAATGATCAATTCATTCATTTGTGTCCAGGTCAACACTTCGTAATTCCCAGGCTGCAAAGCAGCAGCAACCGCATCAGTCTGCGCCTTATCCTTTAGCAACACAAAAATACTGCTGGCGTGCTTCTCAACCTGAGCAATACTCTGGGCTTTCGCCAATGGCATAAAAACCGTAACACTGTCAAAGCCATTCGTTTCGGTAGAGTAAATACCCCTAATTGAGAAAGCCTGTTCAGCCACATCGCCATTTGATGTGTTAACCGAAAGGTTTAGTTGGTCACCAACTTTTAACCCAAGCTTTTTAGCAAGAGGCTCTCCAATCAGGATGCCTTCACGGTCATCGGCAGACAAGAATTCCCCACTCAGCAGCCCCTCTTTATAAGGCAAATTTGCTTCGGAATTTGGATCGATACCCATGATCCGAACACCGGCGGTTTCGTCACGCAATGCTAAAATTCCACTGGCAAACAATCTGGGTGTGGCAACCTTCACCTGCGAAAGTGCAGAAATTTGCGCTGCTACTTGTTCGGGATCTTCAACCAGGTCAGCCCACTTAAGGCTGGTCTTGGTCTCATCATACGTTTTCGCACGCACTTGCAAATGTCCACTCTGCAATCGGATCGTTGAGTCCATGGCACCACCCATCTCTCCGTTGATAAAAGCAGCCATTAATAATAGCATAGCCAGGCCCATGGCCAGGGCCAAAGATGAGAAAAATGAGCGGCGACGGTTACGGCCCAGGTCGCGAAAAGCCATTCTAAATAATTGGATCATAGGGATGACCTCATACAAAATGTAACGCTTCGGCAGGTTCGCGTTGAGACGCTTCTCGAGCGGGATAGAAAGAAGCCAGGGTAGAAATAATAACCACAGTCAACGCCCGACCTAATAGTTTATCCGTACCCCAACCGGGGTAAATACGCCCACTAATCAACGCCATATAGCTGGTAATGCTGGAATATTTGCTGTAATCCATCCCAACTTGCATCAGAATACCATTGAGCGATAAACCGAGCGCAATCCCAACCAACACGCCTAAAAACCCCATCAGAGTACCTTCAAGGACGAATAAAAAGGAAATCTGCGCAGGCCTTAATCCAAGGGCACCCAGCAAACCAATCTCCTTTGTCCGTTCATAAACAGCCATCAGCAATAAGTTCATAATCCCTATTCCAGCGATCATTAGGATTACTACACTGAAAATATTCATGACACCGCCTTTAGAATTGAGGGCTTGTGCCAATTCGGGGAAATTCTGATCAAAAGAATCGATCTCGTATCCCGGCAATCCGGGCACAAGCGCAGCAATCACTACCACCTCTTGGCCAAGCTGCTTAAGCGAGATAGCCACCTCGGTCGATTTACCTGTTAGACCGTATAAAGCCTGGGCCTCGGTTAACGAAATATAAATAGTACGCTTCTCAATATCAGGCATACCCAAATCATAAATACCGGATACTGTCATACTGCGTTGACGCATTTGCTCATGGGTGGCACGACCGGTGAGAGTAATCCGATCGCCAACCCCAACCCCCATTGCTACCGCCAACCCTTTTCCAATAAATATCTGATCGGCATCACTTCCAATCAGGTAGCGTCCACTCACAACGTGCTGGGCTGCCAGATTGACGGGTGCTTCCTGCTCGGGCTCGATTCCAATAATACTGACTGGAAATGCACCTTCGCGACTGCTCGCCAAACCACCAGTCTTGATCCGCCGACTGGCGACCACCACCTGAGGCAATCGCTTCGATGCTGTAATTACCGATTGGTCATCAATAAGCGATAATAGTGGCAATTGATCTGCCTTGGAACGAAACCCGTTCGCGTGGACTTGGATGTTACCACCCAGGACTTTGATTGCGTTACCATAAATTGCCTGATTAAAACCTACCACCAATCCATCGTATAACATCATCAAAGCCAACCCAAAAGCCATAGATAGCACAACGATAACGGTACGTCGCCGGTGTCTCCAAATGTTGCGCCATGCCAGGCGCAGATATAATTGCATATTCACACTCCTTTAAAAAGGTATAAACCTCTTTTGTAAATCTGTGCAGTTGCGCGATGCCAGCAACAGAATTGTAACATTTTTCAAATTGCGAATAAATAATATACAAGTTACTATTTTTTGTCAAAGTAGTAATCTGTATCGGCTGATAGTGGCAAATCGGAGAATGATCAGATAAACAGGAAACCTATTCAAGCCTGGTCACCCATAGTTACGATCACGCCTTATCAGCCAAGATAAACCACCCGCGCAGAAAGAAGTAGCAAAATCTCCGACGCTTCCGATAAATGAGTAGGATTTTTATGGAAACATCAAGCTTGAATGAATAACACCACTAAAGATAATCTAATCTCCAGAACATTCCAAAGGGCATCAACTTTTGTCCGATTCGTGAGACAAGAAGGAGACGAGGCGCACATGAAATCCTATCGCAAAGAACTCTGGTTCAACCTGCCCACCCGGCGCGGATTTATCAACATCACCCCTGAAATCGATGCCTGCCTGCACGAGAGTGCCATCCAGGAAGGGCTCGTTCTGATAAACGCAATGCACATTACTGCGTCAATTTTCATCAACGATGACGAAAATGGGCTTCTCAATGATTACGAAAACTGGTTGGAGAGGTT
>CAINXK010000270.1 GCA_903854805.1 uncultured Anaerolineae bacterium | reverse complement strand
GCGCCAAGACCCTTGGCAGCATCCATAAACGAATTCTGAAGATCGATAAAGTACTGTTGGTCTGCGCTCTTGTTGATCACAACCAACATCGGTTTTTCACTTGCAGCAGGGGCAGCCGCCGCGGCTCCAGCGGAGCAATTTCCGGAAGAGATCGGATCCATCACGGTCTTAAAGTTGGATGCATCCACGATCGATGTTGGGGCGTAGGAGTTGGCGGGTGGGGTTTTACCGTTGACAACCGCATCGTAAAGCACGGTCGCGGCGGTCTTGCCAACATCCAGACCCGAAATGAACAGGCCAGCCTTGAAACCAGAGGGCTGTCCAGCCGCCCAAGACTTGCAGGCTTCGTAAGCGCCCAGACCGACACCGATGATGTCATCAGTCTTTACGCCGGCAGTAGCCAGTGCATTCAAGGAACCCAGAGCGCCTTCATCGTTGCAGCCAAAGACGATCCAGTTGGTAATTTCAGGATGGGCAGTAATGACCGGGCCAGCCGCATCTTGAGAAGACAGCGCTTCGCCGGTATAAGGAACAGCAAAGATCTGAGCTTGAGGTACGCCGGCAGCAACCACTGCAGCTTTTTCATTATCAGTGCGGTCGTTGCAAACCGAGAGGGTCTGAACTTCAACGGAAAGTACGCCGACCTTCTTGGTAGCATCTTTGAGCCAGCCACTGTCAGTCAACAGTTTCGCAGCTGCTTCGCCGACTTTCTTGCCCATGTCCTTGCCATCAAAGCCAACAAACGGAACGGTATTGCCATCCGTATCTTTGATGCCGTCATCAGTCGCGATCAATACCACGCCTGCATCCTTGGCAGCCTTGGCGATTGCTGGTCCAATTGTCTGGTCGGGCACAGTAATGGCGATACCCTTGGCGCCGGCAGAGATGGCGTCATTCACCAGGCTTACGCCCAGGTTTGGGTCGAGCTTGGCATCGAACTTCTTCGATTCTGCGCCAAGACCCTTGGCAGTATCAACAAACGAGTTCTGCAAGTCGATAAAGTACTGCTGATCCGCGCTCTTGTTGATCACAACCAGCATCGGTTTTCCTGCCGCTGCGGCAGGTCCCTCGGCGGTGGGTGTGGCAGCAGGCGCGCAAGCAGCGAGTACAAAAGCTGCCAGCAATAAGGTGGTCAAAACATAGTACAGTGTACGTTTCATTGGTTCATTCTCCTCTCGAATGATATTAATTTCCTGCCAAATTCTCTGCAGTCGCATCAAGAATGTCAGGTTGAAAAAATATATCAGGTCAGCATAGCGAATGATTATAAAATTTACGTGGCACATCCCACTGATGCATTCCCTGATACTCTTAGTTTGTCACAATTTATCAAAGAAATCTTGCAAAATTGGAGCTTGCTTTTGGATTATTGGACAAACTATACATCCAAATTTTTAACAAATCTTAATAGCTGCCGTAATCGCGGACAGTTTCATACATGGCCAGCAGGTTCTCAATCGGAACCTTGGCCTGCACATTATGAATCGGGTTAAAAACAAAACCACCATTTTTCCCGAAAATCTGAAGTCGCTCCCGCACCTGGGTACGCACTTCAGCCGGTGTGCCGAAGGGCAGCACTCTCTGGGTCTCGACACCACCACCCCAAAAAGTGGCTTGCTCACCAAAACGCGTCTTAAGCACTGTCGGATCCATATTCACTGCCGAAGTCTGTACCGGATTGAGAATATCAAAGCCAGACTCGATAATATCCGGAATAATGGGCAAAATGGAACCGCAGGAATGAATAAAAGTCTTCCAGGATGTATTTTGATGGATCCAATCATTAACCCGTGTATAAAATGGTTTGTAAAGAGTGCGGAAGGCCTTGGGCGAAATAAAGCAGTTGTTCTGTGCCCCAAAGTCAGTGCCGCTGACCCAGGCAACCGTGATACGATCGCCCACCGCGGCATAGATTTTTGGCAGATTTTCCAGGGCAATCTCGCACTGGCGTTCAAAAACCTGCCGGATATAGTCCTGGTGTGTCACCGTACCCATATACCACTCGGTAATATCGCGGATACCCTTGGGATCCTTCAGCGTGGGGCCAGGCACCAGGGCAATATCGCCATAAGCCATCCCGCCCAACACCATTACAATGGCTTTATCCGTCTGCGTGTAAAGAGTCTCAGATTCGTTCTTGAGATGTTCCAACTCTTCGGCTGAGATCGGTCCAAATTCTTCCAGGTTATCTTCCACCTTCAAGCTGGCATCATCCATTGGCCCCTGACGCATGATTGAATCGAAATAAAAGCCCCCGTCAGGCATTTTTGCGCTGGGCGGCACGGACCTGTCACCCTGAGGGTACATCATGATGTCACCCTTTTCATCTGGCTCGGTGTTGAACAGTTCAGGCACCAACACAGGTGTGCCATCAAATGTGGTCCAGGGTTTCCAACCTTCATTTTTGAAACCGAAAAAATTGAGTGTTCCACCCATCCCAACAACATCCACGGCCAGCGCATCACGTAAGTCTGGTTTTATCTCGCCCAACATTTGGAACGGTTCAGTTACCTTGATCGGCGTACCGGGCGCATCCAGTTTGAGGGCTTGGCGCAAGGCATAGACCGTCGAAACGTGCATCCCGGTCTGTCCACAACCACCCAAATCCAGCGGGATACGGTCAGCTTCTTTATGATTTAAAGCAAGCTGTACTCTTTCTCTTGAATTCATTTCTACCTCCAACAGAATGGTTATACCAGGCCAATCCTGGCTTCACCGAGAAAAACATCACCCAAACAGCTACTCCGAAATGTCCGACGGTATCACACCAGCCATTTTTAACGCATCTGCAAAATCTTCGTAACTCAAATCCGGTTTTTGCATATAGGCAGATATTTGTCCAACAAGGGCCAGCGCCTCAGGTTTTTTGAGCCAGGAGCAAACAATGACGGGTATGCCGCTGGTTTGTTTTACAGATTTGAGCGTCTGGGCTGCTTCCCAGCCTCTCACCTTTCCCGGCAGTTCCGGATCCAGGATGATGAGGGCTGGTGTTCGCTTTGCCAATTCCAAAATATCATCCCCGGTACGTGCCAGTTGAATCCGCAGACCACTCTTCTCGGCATATCGCTGCAACAAGCGCGCCAGAAAAGGGTCGGATTCAGCAATAACACACAGCCGGTCATTCGTATGGTCAAAGTTTGGCATTGGCATATAAGGCACAACAAATAGATTCTAATTCGTGTTTCTGATCAACCCAAGTTTGTCATAAACCAGCCCTGCTGTCTTGCAAATTTGGAGCTTTATTTTGGATTATTGGACAAACTGTAAAAATACCCCCATTTCAGTTACTTTTTACTCAGCACACATATTACCCGAACAAACCACCCCAATTTTCCCGATCCTACTTTTCAGAACGCTTACCTCGCTGGTAAGCACCCGGTGCAACATCCACCTCCTGTTGAAACACCCGGCTGAAATAACTGCTATCAGAAAATCCAACTGCCTGGGCCACTTCGGTAATATTCAACTTTCCTTGTTCCAGCAACAGCTTGGCACGCTTCACCCGATATCGATTAATATAAGCCGTCGGCGTAATACCCATTTCTTCGCGAAAACAATGCGTTAGATAGCGTTCCGTAATCGCCACATAGCGCGCCAGGTCAGCCCGCGAGACAGACTCGGCATAATGCTCATGAATATATGCCATTGCCTGCCGGACGGTGTGTGAAGCCTGGCTACCCAGGCGCTTGCTATGGCTCAAAGCTGCTTCCACTTGCTTCAGCACTTCATCAACATTGAATAATCCTTTACTCAAGACTGCCGCTACGCCCTCCTGCAATTTCAACATGTCGTGCGATGTAAGAATTTGAGCCGAAAGCACAATCACCGGCACATTTCGAGTAGCATCCTGTTCGCGCATCAAGCGCAGCATTTCAAAACCATCCATTTCAGGCATCATCAAATCCAATAACACCAGATCGGGGCATTGCTGCTGCATAATTTCCAGGGCCAGTTTTCCATTACGCGCTCTCAGGATGGTGCAACTGACCTGGTTTTCCAACATGCGCACATGCATATCCAGCACGTTGGGGTCATCATCCACCACCAAAATCGTGCTGCGACCCGCTTCACACTTTAGACCCAGGCGCTCCAGCGCATCAGAAAGCTGTGCGCTGCCAACAGGCTTGGCCAGGTAATCCATCTCGAGCATCGAACCCTGCGCAAGTCCATCAGACAAACTGTAGAACACCACGGGAATATCGCGAGTCTCAGGATTTTGTTTGAGTAACTGCATCAATTCCCATCCGCGCTCTGTCGCGGGTTGATAATCCAGCACCACGGCCCCGGGCGGCTGCGAGACAACCTGCGCGAGCCAGTCTGGCACTTTGGAAACATCCAGCATCTCTACAACAAAACCCTTACGCTGCAAATGTTCTTGCAACTGTAAAGAAACATTTTCGCTTAATAGCAAGACAGTGCTGCTGCGTCTGGGAAGGGTTACGACCTCTGGCACTGAATTTTCTATCACCGGCAAACTAAAATAAAAGCTGGAACCAGTTTCATCCAAGCCATTTGAACGTACGCCAATCTTGCCACCATGTAATTCAACCAACCGCCGTGTGATTGCCAGCCCGAGCCCCATACCACCATAACCACGCGCCACACTGCGTCCAGATCGGCGGAACTCATCGAAAATTACTTCCTGCTCATCATCCGGAATCCCCATGCCAGTATCACTGACTTCAACCAGCACAGTAGTATCTTGAACCGAGACCTTCAACGAGACATAACCATCCTCGGTGAATTTTACGGCGTTGCTCAACAAATTGAGCGTCACCTGTCGCAGACGGGTCCGGTCTCCCATCACCAGCGGCAGACTGGCTGGAATACGTGTGCGCCATTCCAGCCCTTTTTCGCGCACCATCGATTGTCCCAAGGCAGCGACTTCAGCAAACAAAGCAGACAGGTCCAGCGGTTCTGAAACCAACCGCAACTCCCCGGCCTGGTTGCTGGCCAAATCCAGAACATCGCCAATCAGACGAAAAAGATGCTTGGCGCTGGTGTGAATACTACTCATATCTTTACGATAAGAACCCGGCAACGGCGGGCTGCTGCCTGACTTTTCCTCTTGCAGCATCATTTCGATCGTGCCAACAATCAGGGCCAGTGGAGTGCGTAACTCATGGCTGACCATCGAAAGGAAACGGCTCTTGAGCACATCTGCTTGCTCGGCAGCTTTGCGCGCTTCCACAGCTTCGTCAAATAAGCGGATATTGCGCTCGGTAAGGATGATGCGTTTTAGGGATGCGCTGATTTGTCCGCCCATAATTTCATAAATGGCCTCCTCGCGGGGATTAGCCTCAAAAATAGCGTAACCAAGCTGGTCATCCCGAAAGAAAAGCGGTTCGACTACCAGGCTGTGTAAACGATCCAGAGCCAATAGCCCGGCAGGAAGTAAATGACTTGCTGGAAAGACCGACCATTTTGGCTCAATTGGCACTACATGATGATTTTCATACGCAAAAGTGAAGCGCGCCAGATTTTCAGGTTTAAGTGGATCTTCGTATAAAAAAATATAGCAGTGCGAAATATTAAGCAGGAATAGGGAACGTTCCAGGACATTTGTCAAATCGAGCGCGTTACTCACAACACTCATGCTTTGACTGATCTCACCTAAAATATGCAGCTTCTCATCGGCCTGAAGCACCTGGTAAGCATTGTGGCGCCGGGAAGACTCGCCCAGGATGACCCGGGTTTGTTGCACAAGATTCTCAACCCGCAGCCGAGATTTTGGCTCTGTCAATTGAGAAATGGCAAATTGACGCATAATCGAAACGATTTCATGCCAACGTGGGAAAGCGTCATTCGAATGCGCAGTTTTTTGAAGCGCATCTGCAAACAAACCGAGAAATTCGCCCTTCGCTTTGCCCCGGCTCTCTTCCAAAAAAGCTTTGAGCAGTGGAGGGAAAACCAGGTACACCGGTTCATCAGGTGGGATCTGGAGTGGGGAAGATGTACCTCCAAAGACCAAATCTTCCAACATACGGATTTCTTCCGTGAAAGAATCCAGTTTCTCAGTATGTGGAACGGCCTCAGCATGCATCACAAGTGGGTCAGAGCAGCCGCAGGATTGTCGCGCAACCATATGGGTAGGCAAAACCACTTTTGGCGGCACATCCTTTCCATCTAACATGGAAAGTACCATCATGGTTGCCTGATATGCCTGTTCGTAGAAATGCAACAAAGCGGTTGTTAAAGGAGGATTGATCACCAGTCCTTGTTCTTCGCCATTCAATCCCACCACCGCCACATCCATCGGAATGCGGACTCCAAGCATCTGGAGTGTTTTGATGGCACCAATCGCCATATTATCACTGGCCGCCACCAACGCATCAAACTTACCCTGGTTTTCAGACCACAAAACCCTGGCACCTTCGGCCCCACCGCTTTCCTTAAAATTGCCCTGATAAACCAGTCTAACATCAAATGGAATACCATTTTCCTTCAACACATCCAGATAGGCCTGGTAGCGATCAATAGCCTCCTGATGACCAGCCTGACCACGGATAAAAGCAATTCGGCGGCGGTTATGTACAGTTACGAGGTGGGTAATTACATCATACATACCGTGATAATTATCCACAGTCACACCCGGGATGCCTTCCAACACGATGCCAGTCGTGACAACTGGTCTGGGCCGAAATTGTCGGATGAATTCAAGGGTCTCGTCCATGTCCACCCAGGCGTTCAGCCCACCCATGATTACCAGCCCATCCACCGTTTGAGGATCCACCATGTTGTAAATGACATTTCGTTGGGATTCAAAATCAACCGGAGAATGCACCAATCGTCCCGGGTAACAGATCAGATTAACCCCGGCTTCCCTGGCGGCTGCCGCCGACCCAGCCCAGATGGCGCGGTTATTTGGATCGATCGCTCCTGTAGTTAACAAAGCCAGGGTGGTTGATCTTTTCCTTCCATTTTTAACCAATTGGAACTGGGGTTGCATAATTAACACCATCTTTACTGGGCAAGCTAACCGGACGCGTTTGACTTGATGCTATTATAAACGCACTCAGCAGGCATCAAACATGAGATCTCTAAAAAATCAGATCTACGACCCTACTCAGATCAAGAATTTCTTCATCTCCCGGCGATCATTATTTATATGCTTGAGGTCAATTCATCAGGCGGGATTGGATCTGAATGCGCATCTGGATGATGACCTGGACGGGAATTGGCGAGGATCTGATCGAAAATAAATTTCCATGAAGAACACTTAAGAAAACAGCGATACTCCCTGCAAAAGCAGTGTGTATCGCTGTTAATTATTAACGGTAGATTCAATTAATGGGTTTTTAAACCCAAGCGACAGGCTCGTGGAGAGAAACTTTTGTTCAAGTCGCGGCCGAGCAACACTTTTTCAAGATTCGCAGGCAAATCGCGAACTCGCCGCCCTGTTGCCTGGGCAATCGCATTCAAAATCGCAGGCGCAGTCGGCACCATGGCTGGTTCGGCGACATTTTTCGCTCCATAAGGGCCATGTGAGAAAGCTTCTTCCACAAACTGAACCTGCATTTCTGGTACATCCACTGAAGTTGGGATCAAATAAGCATCGAAATTGGTTTCCTGCAGGTAACCATCAGCATAAGTGATCTGTTCCATCAGCGCATAACCCAGGCCCTGAGCTACACCGCCATAGATCTGCCCAAAAGCACCCTGCGGAAAAATGACCTTGCCCGGATCGTGAACTGCCCAGAAGCCAATTACCTGGGTTCGCCCGGTATGCATATCAACTTCCACTTCGGCCACCTGTGCGCCAAAATGATAAGCCATATAGGGTGTACCGCGACCAGCATGGTGGTCCCAAGCAATCTCAGGGGCATTCCATTTGCCTTGTGCAGAAAGTATCAATCCAATTTTTCGGGCATGCTCTGCCACTTGGCTCCACTGCGTAGGTTCTTCGCTCGGGCCAACATAGTCCTCGCCAGCACGCACCAGTTGGTACACTTCACATTGCAGCAAATCTGCAGCAGCCAAATCAAGGGTCTGACGTAGATTAGCAGCCGCAACTCTGGCCGCATTGCCACCCAGCATGGTCGAACGGCTTGCCACCGTGGGACCAGATTCAAGTGATGTATCGGTATCGGGCCGCAGCATGTGAATTCTGTCCGGTTGCACACCCAGTTCCTCCGCAGCGATCAGCGTAAATACTGTGCGGGAACCCTGTCCGTAATCTGTTAACCCGGAGGTAAGCGTAATTGAGTTATCATTTTGAACACAGATTGAGCTGGCTGCATAGTCAGCACCCTCAGCACCCAGGGATGTACCGTGAAAGAGCGCGGCCACGCCAATTCCACGTCGAACATGCTTGCTATCCTGATTGTTGTAATCAGCACGCTTGCGGTCCCAGTCACTCATACTTCTAACGGTCTTAAGGCAGGCAGGCAACCCTACCGATTCGGTCAAAATTTGGCCATAGGCAATCTCATCGCCAAGATGCAAACAGTTGTTCAGCCGAAATTCGATCGGATCCTGATTGAATTCCGCCGCCATTTCATCGATGGCTTGTTCAATCGCAGAACAAACTTCGGTATTACCGAACCCACGGAAGGCACCTGTAAATCCATTATTTGTATATACGCAAGTCACATCCACTTCGCAGGCATCGTAGCGATAGGCACCCATGGCATGGATGCTTGCCCGCCAGGCAGTAAAGGAGGCTTCAGATGCATACGCACCCGAATCTAGCAAACCATCAAACTTGCAAGCCTTTAATCTACCATCCCGCCCAGCGCCAAGCCGGATATGCATACGCATGGCATCCCGCTTATAGCTGGCAATCAGACTTTCTTCTCGTCCGAACACCATTTTCACAGGAAGTCCTGTAATCAGGGCCAGGCAGGCGGTCTGCGCAGATGTCTCATAAACCAGATCATCCTTACCACCGAAAGACCCACCCACTGGGGGTTGGATCACTCGTACTTTGTTGAGCGGCAGGTTCAATACGGATGCAATATGGCCCTGGTTGATAAAAGGGCTCTGATTGGGAGCGTAAACCAGGACTCCGCCTTCTTTTGTTGGAATTGCCAATGCACCTTCTGGCTCCATATACGCATGTTCCTGGGGTACGGTGGAGTAGTGCTGGTCAATCACAACATCACATTCGGCTAATGCTTCCAGGGCATTACCTTTACGCACAATTTCAAGATCGAGAAAATTTGGGTGTTTTCCATCCGTTCGATCCGGCCCAATCTGGGGTGCGTCTGCATTCAAAGCAAGACTCGGATCGAAGAGGCCTGGCAAAGCTTCCAATTCACAAATGATCGCTTCCACACCTAACATGGCAGCTTCAGGCGTATCTGCAGCAACTGCTGCGATGGCATCGCCCACATAGCGTACCTTTTCCACAGCGAGCATATTCTTATCTTTAAACGGAAAACCCCACAAGCCGTCTTCAAAAAAATCAGAGTGTGTGATCACCGCGCGCACTCCCGGAACAGCCAAAGCCGGAGATACATCCAGGTTAACGATGCGGGCATGTGGAAGTTCACTGCGCAAACAGCGAGCATGCAGCATACCAGGCAGGCGGTAATCAGCGATGAAGCGGGCTTTACCGGTCAATTTTTCAACTGCATCCACCCGTCGCGCGGGTTTGCCAATTATCTTAAGGTCGCTCATGCGTTCATCCTCTTATCCGGATCAACAGTCTGACAACAATTAAACCCTTGTCTGGGTTATTTGACGTTGGTTTGCCGTGGCTTCAATTGCATCCACGATTTGCTGATACCCAGTACAGCGACATAAGTTGCCCGCCATCGCAGTACGAATTTCTGTACGGGAAGGTGTCAGAGTCTGTGTAAGCAGAGCTTCGCCTGCCAATACCATCCCGGGGATGCAAAAACCACATTGAACAGCCCCATAATTTACAAAATTTTCCTGCAAGTCATTCAAGCCACCGTCTTGGCCATGAACCCCCTCAATGGTGATGACTTCAGCGCCATCCACCTGGGGAGCCAGCACAAGACAGCTGTTGACCAGCTTGCCATTGATGATGACAGAACATGAACCACATTCACCAACCGAACAAGATTCCTTTGCTCCGGTCAGCCCCAATTGGTCACGCAAAACATGTAAAAGGGTGATGTCGGTTTGGACATCAATTTGAACAGGTTGATGATTGAGGGTAAATTGAATCCGCATAATACTCTTCCTCAAAATTACAATGGTTAATTATGGATGCCGAAGACAGCCCGAAGCCCTTGTTCAGCCATCCCTTGGATGGCAGTTTCCTTATAATCTGTCGACCAACGCCGGCCAGTTATCGACACCATTGTCGCCGCACAGATACGGGCAGCCTCTTCCAATGTGGTCGTATCCGGAGTTTTGCCCAACAAATAGGATTCTACATCAGCGTAACGATGCACATGGGGTGTGGCAGCACCAGAAACCAGGCGCGCATAATCGATATGGCCATTCCCGTCCAACCGGCCAGCCGTGGCAATACTCAAGCGTGAAATTGCCTGGGCATTGCGGCGTCCCAGTTTTATAAAACCCGATCTGACATTTGCAGGAAAGACCGGCATGGAGAAATAAGTCAACAATTCACCAGGATGTAAATCTGTGTGGTTGGGTCCATCCACAAGCTCGGCAACTGGCAGGCTTCTTTCACCTTGTAGGCTTTGGAGATGAGCAACCGCATCACAACAAACCAGTGGCGGCAGCGAATCAGCACAGGCGGCCGCATTGATCACATTCCCGCCCAGGGTTGCAACATTACGAATAGCAGGACCGCCCACTGAAAGAGCGGATTCGACCAGACAAGCCGCGTTTTCTTTTATGATTGGGCTTTCGGCCACTTCGCTAAAAGTAACCGCAGCCCCAATGTGGATTTGGTCACCATGAAGCTCAATTATTTTAAGTTCAGGGATACGAGTGATATCCACCAGCCGGGTGAAATCCGGTTTTTCGTGGCGCATATACACCAGAAGATCGGTGCCCCCTGCTAACAGGCGGTTGACATGCCCTGATTCACTCAATAATTGCAGGGCTTGATTAATGGATTGAGCACGAACATAATCAATTTGGGCCATAAACGCTGCCTATAGTGAATTTGGGCCACGAGTCTTTGTCTTGCCAACATGGATGAATAAAATCCCAGTGGACAACTCGCGGCAAAAGATGATATATACCAATCTATAGATATACACAGAGCACTGGATTGGCTAAGTACGATCAAATTACATCAGGGGAAAAGCAATCCCTAGTTTACATTGTCAACTACCGATTGACAACATTATAGCAGTCCTACAAAAATTAGTCAAACTACTTCTCATCAAATATTTCCATTCCACTTGCAAATTACGCACAAGCCACGGCTAGTTCATATTTAATATTTATTTCCGCCACCAACCTGGGGAGAAACGATTTTGTCTGTTCCACCCGGGTTTTACTACCCAGATGCGAACGGTTTTCGATTTGTTACGCAGCAAGTGAATATTTTCAGTGTGGTTTCGAATTAGAGCAGCGTGGTATGATTGCTAAAATCCTGAATAGACGGGCATGATCATGGCTGAAAACAAGAAACGCTTGGTAATTGGAATCAGTGGCAGCTCCGGAGCAATTTTAGGGATACGCATTCTTCAAATTCTTCGCAGTGCAGCCCCTGATATCGAGACCCATCTGGTGCTGTCTCGCGCATCTCGCCTGACGATCACAGAAGAAACCGATTGGAAAGTAAGCGATGTGCTCGACCTGGCAGATGTGACTTATTCTATTTCGGACATTGGTGCCGCCATCGCATCTGGTTCTTTCACAACATTGGGCATGGTTGTAGTACCCTGTTCGATTAAAACTCTTTCCGCAATTGCTAATTCCTACGCTGATGATCTACTTGTCCGGGCTGCAGATGTTACCCTCAAAGAAGGGCGTCCCCTAATTTTGGTGGTGCGAGAAGCACCCCTACACCGCGGGCATATTCGCCTGATGGATCTCGCCGCACAGGCTGGAGCCGTCATCTTCCCACCTGTACCAACCTTCTATACACGCCCAAAAAGCATTGAAGAAATGATTGACCATATGGCCGGGCGCATTCTCAACAGGGTTGGCATCGATAACGTCCAGGCCCAAGTATGGCGAGGCACTTCGAAAAATCGACTGCCAGATGACATATCGGATACCGGAGAACTCAATCCTGAGTAAGACATAGCTTCCATGGGAACTCGTCTACCCTTTGCTGATTTACTTGAATCCTCCTCACTTACCATCGCCACTGTTTCATCAGCAGGGCAGCCGCATGCTGCTGCCCTATATTTTGCCAATGACCAACACCTAAATTTTTATTTCATCTCGAAACCAGACAGCCAGCACAGCCTTGACCTGGCAGATAATTCGTCTGTTGGTGTTTCCATCAGTGTGCCAATATCAAATTGGAAGCAGATCCATGGGTTGCAGATGCACGGAAAAGTCAGAGAGATTAAATCCACCCAAGCACAGTTGGCGGCTGCCGCGCTTTACCTGGCAAAATTCCCCTTCATCATTGCGATGGAAAACGAAATAATGAAAAACCGTTGGTATATGTTTTCGCCCGTTTGGCTGCGCTGGATAGACAATCGTGTGCACTTTGGTTATAAGCAGGAATGGTCTGGTGATGAATTGGCCCAGCTGTGTGAATACAAAATATCTTGAGCTCTCTTTTCTTTTCAATGAGGAGTTTTTATGTTATTTGATCTGGTCATCAAAGCTGGTACAGTTGTATCTGGAACACAAGTATTCCAGGCAGACCTGGCGATTAATGCTGAAAAAATCGCAGCCATCGGTTCCAATCTGCATGGACACCAGGAGATCTCAGCCGCCGGATTATTGGTGTTACCAGGTGCAGTAGACCCGCATGTCCACATTGAAATGCCCACCAATATAACCTCTACAAGTGATACCTGGCCAAGCGGCTCACGTGCGGCTGTGTTTGGTGGAACAACTACCGTAATCGATTTTATCGAACCGAATTATCCCGACCAGCCCCTACTTGAATCATTCCAGGACCGCCTGGCTCAGGCCCAGGGGAAATCAAGTGCTGATTTCAATTTTCACATGACGCTCTGTTCCGGAGATGCCAAAACGCTCGACCAGGTACAAAGTGTTTTGGACGCAGGCTTGCCTTCCTTCAAAGTGTATACCACCTATTCAGGTTTTCACCTGGACGACGAACAGATCCTGGCCGTCATGGATGCCGTCAAGAAAGCCGGGGGATTGGTCATCGTACACGCAGAATCGGATGCCATTATCAAACGGGCCACCGCTCGACTCAAACAAGAGGCCCGGCTGGGTCTGGTAGATTTTCCTGAAAGTCGTCCCGGCCTGGCTGAGAAAGAAGCCGTGGAACGCATCCTCTGCCTCGCGGATACTTGTAAAGCCCCAGTTTATATTGTGCACGTATCCACACGCCTGGGCGCGGAGGCCATTGGCCAGGCGCGTCGGTCTGGACAAGCCGCCTGGGGTGAAACCTGTCCTCAATATCTACTGCTCAATGATGGCTTTATCCGCACTGATGACTTCAGCGGAGCAAAATATGTCTGCTGCCCGCCGCTTCGTTCTCCAATAGACCAGCAAGGCCTCTGGAACGCCCTGAATGATAATTCCTTGCAAACCATTGGCACCGATCACTGTTCATTTAATTATGTTGGTCAGAAAGATCTCGGCAAGGACTCCTTTTTAAGCATTCCCGCTGGCCTGCCCGGGATCGAAACCCGCTTGCGTCTGCTCTATACTTATGGAGTAAAACAGAACCGGATCAGTCTTCAAGAATGGGTATCGCTATGCTGTACAGAGCCGGCCCGTCTATTTGGGCTTTATCCACGCAAAGGCACCCTGCTGCCCGGTGCAGATGCGGATATTGTCTTGTTCGACCCAAATGGGAAGGAAACACTGACTCATGCTCGCTTACATGAGGCTGTTGATTACACCTGCTATGAAGGCTTTGACGTAGAAGGGCAGATCAAAACTGTGTTATTACGGGGAAATGTGTTAATCAGGGATGGGCAATGGGTGGGTAGCTCAAATGGTGGCTGCTTTATCCCTGGCCTTCCATTCAGGCCCTAGTATCTACAAGCCTTATAAGCTGCCAAAGCACATAATCTATTTTTGTAAACTCCAGATTGACACATTTCTGGCAGGGCTGTATAATATTGGTTAGAAATGAAGCTTAACAGCTATTATTCCAACCCGCTTTTTTTATAGAATTTATCCAGTGGTGGATTAGATGACTCAAGACGATGAAGTTCAAAAATTGGGCATCTATATAAAAACGCGGCGGGTTGAACTCGGCCTCAGCCTACGGGATTTATCATCGGCAGCCAATCTCAGTGCAACATTTTTAAGCAGCCTGGAACGGGGAATTGCTAATCCAACGCTTGATTCGCTCCGCAAAATTTCCACAGCGTTAAATACTCCCATTTTATACATGGCAAATAATTCGCGCGAGGGAAGCCCCGTGGTTCGCCGCCATCAGCGAGGGCAATTAAAATTGTCCAATGGGCACCTGCTCTATGAAATCCTGACTCCCAGCTTAAATAAAAAAATGGTCGTTATGCAGGCCCGCATCACTCCAGATGATGGCAATATCGTAGTCGGCCCATTATCTGAACCAACTGAAGAATGCATCGTGATGCTTTCTGGACAGATTAATATTGTTTTAGCCGGCCAGTCCTTTGATTTAGAAGAAGGCGACAGCATTTACTTTGATGGAAAAAATCTGGAGAGCCTTTCGGCACTCGGTGACACGGAAGCGACCTATATTTCCGTGATCACGCCACCAGTTTTTTAACTTATCCCATCTACCATTGACCCTGGTTGCCCACGGTTTACCAATCCACTCATATCAACTGCTGCGATAGGAACCAAATCTCATGTTGATTCTCCCTTCCTGGTGTATTTTTTCAGCACAAGAAAAACCCCTCAAAAATTGGGGTGTACGCATCATTGGCAGCGAAATCCTGGATTTTGCTCCACACCTGCAACTAAAACAGGATTACCCCAATGACGAGATCTGGGATGCAACCGGACAGGTGCTTGCGCCAGGTTTTGTTGATGCACACACACACCTGTATGGGATGCTGGCCCACGGTATTCCGCTTTCAAAAGCCCCGAGCGGTTTTATGCCCTTTCTTGAAGAATTCTGGTGGCCACTT
The DNA here is from genome assembly GCA_903854805.1 of uncultured Anaerolineae bacterium. The sequence continues at coordinate 22,604 of CAINXK010000270.1, read as the reverse complement.
GTGGAAAACCGCCTCGATCGGGAGATGATCTGCACCGCAACTGATGCCAACTGCGTTGCCATGATCCGCTCAGGCATCACCACATTCTATGATTGCGAAGAAGCCCCCTACGCCCTGCCGGGAATACTTAGCGCCCAGGCCGAAGTAGTCAGAAAGCGTGGTTTGAGAGCCACCCTGTCCTTCGAAGCCACCCAACGGGTCAGCCAGGAAAACGGGGTATTGGGATTGCGTGAGAATACCGATTTTATTCGTTCAACCCGCCAGAAAGACGATCTCATCAGCGGGTTGATGTGCTACCATACCACTTTCACTTGTGACGCCGACTTTATCAAACAAGCATATCAATTGGCAGCCGAATTTGATGTGCTCGTACATGCCCACTGTTCTGAAGGAACATTTGAGCCAGGCTACACTCTGGAAAAATTTGGTCTACGGACCATCGAATATTATGAGAGTCTTGGGGTACTGGGGAAAAACAGCATGCTTTCCCAATGTGTGCAAATTTCGCCGGCCGAAATCGAGCTTTTAGCCCGGCGCCAGGTGCGAGTGACGCACATGCCGCTCTCGAACTGCGAAGTAGGTGGAGGCATCGCCCCCATCCCGGCCATGCTGGATGCAGGCGTAACAATAGGATTGGGCTCAGATGGATACATCACTGATTTTTTTGAGATCATGCGTGCAGCCTTCTTGATCCACAAGGCCAACCTGCAAGACCCGCGCGTAATGCCTGCCTGGAAAGTTTGGTACATGGCCACCGAAGGCGGTGCACGCGCATTGGGCCTTGAACAAATTGGCCGTATTGCCCCCGGTTGGCAGGCCGATTTACAGCTTTTCAAAGCTGATTTGCCCACCCCCCTGCATGACCACAATTTATATGATCAAAGCTTGTTATTCTGCCATCAAAGCGATGTCACTGGCACACTTGTGGCTGGTAAGATCCTGATGCGCGATGGTATCGTGATTGGTGTGGACGAAAAAGATCTTCGCCGCCTCAGTCACGCTGCCGCTGAAAAACTTTGGCGCGCCGCAAGTTAAATCTTTCATCTGACTTTTACCTTTTTTGGTCAACCACAAACAAACCGGAGGAATACAGATGGCACAACGAATGGCTCTTTATATGCAAGACAAACACCCGATTGCCTACGAAATTGAAATGGCAAAATATGCTGAAGATCGAGGTTTCAGCGAAATCTGGCAGGCCGATACACGTCTTGCCCGTGATTGCATCGTCATGATGAGTGCCTTTTTAACTCAAACAAAGCGCATGCGCTTTGGATCAGGCGTTCTGCCGATTTGGACCCGCAATCCAGCCGCCATTGCCGCCACCTGGAGCACACTTTGGGAACTTGGTGGACAGGTGGATGGTCAAAGCCGAGTGATGCTCGGAATTGGCGCCTGGTGGGAACCTATCGCCAGCCGGGTTGGCGTCACTCGTTCCAAACCTCTCAAAGCCATGCGCGAACACGTCGAATCAATTCGCGAATTATTTACACTCCAAGAAGTAACCTACAAGGGAGAATTTGTCCAACTTGACCGCATCCGCCTGGATGTAGCTTTTGGCGATACCGGCCCACGCAATATCCCAATTTACATTGGGGCCACCGGTGATCAAATGCTGGAAATGTCAGGCGAAATCTGTGATGGCGTCGTCTTAAATTATGTTGTTTCTGTGGATTACATTCGCAAAGCAGTTGCCCTGGTTGAAAAGGGTGCCCAGAAAGTCGGAAAGACACTCGCAGAAGTGGACCGCCCTGAACTCCTGGTTTGCTGCCTTTCAGATAAAGATCCAGACGCAGCCATGGCTGAAGGCAAAAAATTAGTTTCTTATTACCTTGCTACCGAGCCCCATATTATGAAGGCCTCAGGTGTGAGTGAAGAATTGCTTGAAAAAGTGCATGCAAGCATGGGTTGGCCTGCAACTGAAGAAGATTACATTCGCACAGCCAAAATTATCCCTGATGAAGTAGTCCGAAACGTAATGGCAGTCGGAACGACTGAAGACTGCCGCACCAAGGTCAAAGAATATATTGATGCCGGGGTTACTTGCCCGATCCTGTACCCAATGATGGATGACATCAAACCAGTCATCGATGCCTTTGCAGATTGGGGATAACCCACCAATGGAGATCTTACGTTAATGGATACCAAACGAGTAATAACATTTACCCAGGAACTGATCCGCGAACGCAGCCTGAGTGGCGAAGAGCAGAACGTGATTGCCAGAGTGGTAGCAGAAATGAAATCCGTCGGATTCGACCAGGTCTGGATCGACGAAAACGGCAGCGCAATTGGTGTCATCAACGGCGCCAAACCCGGGCAAACCCTGCTTCTTGACGGGCATGTTGATACCGTACAGGCTCACGCCAGTGATTGGACTTACGACCCCTTTGCTGCCACCATCCATGACGGCTATCTTTATGGACGAGGGGTATGCGACATGAAGGGCTCTGTTGCAGCCATGATCCATGCGGCGGCCAGTGTGGATCGCGCCAACCTGGCAGGGCGTGTTGCGGTCAGCGCCACGGTCAGTGAAGAAGTCATGGAAGGCATCACCATTCGTACTGTCATGGATGCTGTCAAACCTGATGCAGTCATTATTGGCGAAGCCACCGAATTCACCATTAACCGCGGTGGACGCGGCCGGGCAGAGATCGTCATTGAAACAGTTGGGAAATCTGCCCATTCATCATCACCCCAGGCCGGTTTGTGTGCCGTGCATGAAATGATGCGTGTCATCCACGCCATTGAAATACTTCCCCTGCCAGTTGACCCGGCTGTGGGAGAAGCACAGCTATGCCTGACTGATATTGTCTCGGTGCCATATCCTGGTCACTCAGTAGTTCCAAATCGCTGCCGGGTTTCCTATGATCGTCGTCTGGTACCCGGGGAAACCCCAGAAAGCGTCCTGGCCTCACTGCGTGACCTGCCGGAATTGCAAGGCGTCCAATACAGTCTGATCGTTCTGGATGGAATTGAAAAAACTTCAACCGGAAAAACACTGCAGGCATTAAAATTCTTCCCTGCTTGGGCCTTTGCTGAAGATCATCCTCTGGTTACCGCAGCTTCAGCCGGTTTGAGCAAAGCCGGCTTCGAAACCAGGCTTGGCGCATATCGTTTTTGCACCAACGGCGCGCACAGCGCCGGTGTCGCTGGAGTTCCCACTATCGGTTTCGGTCCGGGTAAAGAAACAGATGCCCACACCGTTAACGAACGAATGCTGGTCAGTGAGCTTGAGCGTGCCGCAGAAGGGTACCTCGCGATCATTCAATCAGTATTGAGCTGAACCAGCTTGGGTTCGGGCGAATTCGCCCGGTATTTCGGGATAACAGGTTTTCTGCTACACGCAAATAGCATTGAGTGACAGCCTGCCTCAGCTTTTTTCGAATAAACAAAAGGAAGTCGAGCATATTTCGCTCGACTTCCTTTTGTTTATTCACCCGGGCCATTAATTTAGACAGCCACTTTTCCTGCCATCATCAACCCGACTTCTTCAATCAAACTGTGGTCAGCCGGAACCTCACCAACAATTTGCCCTTCGTACATGACCAAAATTCGATCAGCCAGGGAAAATATTTCTTCCAATTCTGTGGAGATCAGCAGAATACCAGTACCCGCATCGCGTTGGGATAAGATTTGCTGGAGCACAAATTCTGTAGCCCCAATGTCAATCCCCCGCGTCGGCTGGTTTACCAACAAAACTTGCGGTTCGCGGAATAATTCACGCGCAACCACCACTTTTTGCTGATTGCCACCTGAAAGATGGTCAATCTCATTTTCAATATCATTGGTGCGCACATCAAATTTCCGCACCAAATCCCAGGCATGGTCCGCAATTTTTCGAAACGAAAGTAACCACCGTTTTGAGTATCGCCGATCACGATAATCGTGCAAAATCAGGTTCTCGGCCACCGAAAACGGCAGCACCACACCCATTTTAATACGATCTTCGGGTATATGTGCCATACCTGCATGGGCCAGGTCATGCGGAGTAAGTTTAACCATTTTTCCACAGACTTGAATACTGCCATGCTGAATAGGCAGTAAACCGGATAAAGCAAGTACAAGCTCTGTTTGGCCGTTTCCCGAGACACCGGCGATGCCCACAATTTCATGGGCATGCACTTCAAAAGAAACATCCTTCACAGCAACAAGGCCACGTTCCGTTACAACAGTCAAGTTTTGAACCGCAAGCACTGGCTTGCCAGGTTCTGGTGCATGCCGCGGAAGTTCCATCAAAACATCCCGCCCAACCATCATTCGTGCCAATTCGCGTGAATTTGTGTCTTTCGTATTGACGGTATTGATCACTTTGCCATCACGCAAGACGGTAACCCGGTCACTGACCTGCATCACTTCTTCCAATTTATGCGTGATGAAAATAATGGTCATCCCGCGCTCTGAAAGTTTGCGCAGCAGCACCAGCAACAGACCAGTTTCTTGGGGGGTTAAAACCGCAGTCGGTTCATCCAGAATCAGTAAATCAGCACCATGATACATGGTTTTGATGATCTCAACCCTCTGCTGCTCACCTACCGATAGCTCACTGACCAGTGTGTTTGAGTTAACATCCATGCCAAGCTCGCAACTCAATGCGCGGATTCGATCAGATACCTTGGCGAGGTCATGCAATGTCCGCCAAAAAGGATACTGACCCAGGATAATATTTTCCGCAACAGTCAGAGTTGGCACAAGCATAAAATGTTGATGAACCATGCCAATGCGCTGATGTATGGCATCCTTGGGAGAATGAATACGAAGTGAGTGGCCTTTGTACAGAATTTGCCCTGAATCTGGTGGGAATAGGCCGTACAAGATATTCATCAGTACAGTTTTCCCGGCACCATTCTCACCCAGAAGGCAGTGAATTTCAGATGCGCGCACATCGAAACTGATGTGATTGTTGGCAATCACACCGGGAAAAGTCTTGGTAATGTTATCGAATTGGAGCAAAAGCTGTTCAGACATGTTGATGCCTTTCAGGATGCGACATAAGGTTCGCCAAGCACTTTAGGCGCTGCTGACCGTCCGCGCAAGCTGACCAGGACCAGCAGTGTGGCTACATACGGCAATACCTGCCAAATTTGGTACGGCATGAACGAATTGGTCATAGCCTGCATTTGCAGCTGAATTGCGTAAAAAACGCCAAAGAGAACCGAAGCCCAAAAAGCTCCCCATGGGTTCCATCGTCCAAAAACCACCACTGCCAAAGCGATAAAACCTCGGCCGGAAGTGATATTTTCAACAAACTGATTAGTATGTGCAATTGTCAGGTAAGCACCGCCCAAAGCGGTCAAAGCACCGCCGATAATGCAGCTCACATAACGAATTGCATAAACATTGATACCCGCTGTATCCGCCGCCTTCGGATGCTCACCCACCGAGCGGACCGAGAGGCCAAAAGAGGTTCGATAGAGTACAAAAGAGGCAACAATTGCCAGGGCGATCGTTCCATAAACAAGGATGTTGTGCTGAAAAAGAACCTCGCCAAGTACGGGAATTGTGCTCAAGTAGGGAATTTCAATCGGCAGGTAAGCACGGACACCATGGACGGTGCTGGTAAAAAGGGCGCGGTAAAGAAATCCAGTCATACCCAACCCAAACATATTGAGCGCAGCCCCCACCACGATCTGGTTGGCTCTGATGGTCACTACAAAAAAAGCAAACAGTAACCCAAGCAGAATACCAACCAATACACCGGCCAACAGTCCCAAGTCGCGATTGCCAGAAAATGATGCCACCGCAAAACCTGTAAATGCCCCAAACAGCATGATTCCTTCCAACCCAATATTGAGCACACCTGCACGCTCAGTAAAAACTTCACCGATTGATGCAAATATGAGCGGTGTTGCCAGGCGCCAGGTTGAAGATAGTATTGTGGTGATAAAGCCAGCAGCTATAACAAAATCCATGCCGGTCTCCTACTTTTTCCGTGACTGATAACGTGCCTGGAGAGTGCTGAATGCAACGACGGCTAGAATGATCAGGCCCTGAATGGCAAATACCAACACAGATGGAATCTTGGCCGTGATTTGCATCATCTCAGAACCTGAACGCAGTGCGCCAAAAAGTATTCCAGAAAGAATAATGCCCAAAGGATTGTTACTGGCCAGGAGCGAAACCGCAATTCCATCGTAGCCAAAACCGGGTGAGATTTGTTGGTACAGGCGCAGCGCAATCGCTGATAATTCCACCCCACCAGCCAATCCGGCAGCCCCACCGCTAATTGCCATTACCAGCAGGATATTCCTCGAAACGTTTATACCGGCATATCTGGCTGCATTTGCATTCAGCCCAACTGCGCGGATGCCGTACCCGGTGGTTGTTTTAAAGAGAAGAATATACAATACAATCGCCACAACCAGCGCGATCAATATTCCCAGGTGAAGACGCGTAGGGAGCAAGATACGAGGCAGAATTGCTGCGGGAGATATTTTTGCTGTTTGCGGATATTTTCCAACTTCCTCGATCATCGGGCCAGTAACCAGCCAGCTTGTGCCAATGATGGCTACGTAGTTCAACATGATCGTAGTTACAATCTCGGAGGTATTAAATCGTACTTTCAGCCAACCTGCAAGTAACCCCCAAAGAGCCCCGCCCACCATTCCAGCTAGTAGGATTAGTGGAATAAGAACAACACGAGGAAGAAAGCCAAGATAGATACCAACCACAGTACTGAACACAGCGCCCATATAAAACTGACCCTCTGCACCGATGTTCCAGATACTACAGCGGAAAGCAACCGCCAACCCGGAGGCAATCAAGATCAAAGGGGTCGCTTTGATCAGTACTTCTGTAAACGTGCGCAAATCACCAAAAGCACCCTGCCACATTGCCGCGAAAGATATGACCGGGTTGTAACCTGAAGCCAACAAAATTAAAGCACTCACCATTAAAGCAACGGTGATCGCCCCAATCGGTACAAGGATATTGCGCAAAAAACCGCGAAGAAAGCGTTGTAACGGCTTAATCCCGTTTTTTCCAGCGTCGGGCGTTACAGGAGGGGGAAGAGGGGCTGTGTTTGTCATCACTCCATCTCTGGTTCTGGAAAAAGGTGGTATTCACGAACAGAACAAGGGGTTTCTGCAAACAATTGGATGCAGAAACCCCTTGTTAGGTAAACTCTTACTTAACGGGCGCCAGGGTGTTGATCTTACCAGCCGCAATATCCTTCATGGCGGCGGTAACAGCATCACGAACATCCTGAGGAACGGCGGGCTTGGCGGTCTCGTCATAGATAAATTTCATGACTTCCGGATCGCCTACACCAAACTCAACATTCTTTCCACCTTTGTAGGTGCCTGCCTTAACTTCTTTGGCAATATTAACAATGCCCTGGCCATAATCCGAAAGATAGTTGGCCAGAACCTGTCCGGGTGCACTACCTGTAGTGAACAGTCCAAAGGTCCAGATGCTGGGGCCCTTCTCGATCACAGCTTGATAAACACCCTGACCAGCCACATCGGCATCAGGAACAAGACAGTCAGCACCCTGTGAAATCATGCTCAATGCAGCTTCCTTGGCGGCAGCAGCATCGCTAAAGTTACCAGTGTAGGTGGAGAAGATTTTATAATCCGGGTTGACGCTCTTGGCACCATTGATGTAACCAACCAGGGCTTCAGAGACAGGGGGAATTTCCATACCACCGATGAAACCACCGGATTTGCACATCTTGGCCGAAATGATACCCATCAGGTACATCATCTGGTCAGATGCAGTGTTCAAACCAGTAACATTGGTTTCAGAAACGCGGCTGCTGGAAATAAAGAACTGAACATTGGGGAAATCTTTTGCCACAGTGATGGCAGCATCTTGAAATTCATTTCCATGGCCCAGGATCATCTGGTAACCCTGGCTGGCATAATCGCGGAAAGCCTTCTCGTAAGAGGCGGGATCCTGCTGAAGCTCAACATAGGATGTTTTAGCTCCCAGCTCAGATTCAACACGCTTCAAGGCACCATATGCGATCGAATTCCAACCCTGATCGTTAACACTGCCGGGGCTGAGCAAAGCCATTTTGAATTCGGCGGCTGGCGCAACTGGCGCAGCAGTGGGAGCAGCGGGGGCGGCGCAACCTGTTAGCATTGCAACCAAGATGGCGATCAAAGAAAGTGTTACTACATATTTCTTAAACATTTTCGAACTCCTCCTGAATTTTGTCAAACAACACTTTGGCTAAATTGGTTTTGAAAAACGAATAAAAGCTGATTATTCTAAGGCCGTACCTCCTTTTGATTGAATTCCAACCCGGCAAGAATTTTCTCCGCGCTGGCAGGTAGTTCCCTAACTCGTACTCCGGTAGCGTTATATATTGCATTGAGAATTGCTGGGGCGGTAGGGCAAACACTGTCTTCTGCCACACCTTTAGCCCCGAATGGACCAACTTTATCGCCGGATTCGATAAAATCGACCTGCATTTCGGGCATATCCTCAGCCGTAAAAAGTTTGTAATCGACAAAATTGGGGTTCAATGTTCTCCCAGATATGGGGTCGACAACCATATCTTCCATCAACGCGTATCCCAATCCCTGATGCAACCCACCTTCCACCTGGCCTTCAGCAGAAGCTGGGTTAATGGCTTTACCAATATCATGCACGGCAATCAGCTTCAATACCCGTGTCAGCCCGGTCTCGGCATCCACTTCCACCTCAGCAAATTGTGCCGCAAATGAATAGTCATTCTTCGGGGAAAATTCACCCTGCCCAATGATAATCGGAATCTTTTCATTTCGTACAGGAGTAAGTAATTCCTGGAATGTGATTTTGCGCTCTGGAGCATCTTTGACCCAAATTAAACCTGCCAGTGCTTCCAATTCGGAAGCGTCAACGCTCAATTTTTGAGCTGCAAGAGCAAATACCTGCGCTTTGGCGCTGGCCGCGGCCCGCTGAGCTGCCCCGCCCACGATGAAAGTCGTCCGGCTGGCGTAAGCGCCCAGGTCATAGGGTACGCTATCGGTGTCTCCAGCAACCACACGGACGTCCTCATAACGCACCCCCAACTCTTCAGCAGCAATTTGAGCAATCACCGTCTTTGCGCCAGTTCCAAGATCTGCCGCGCCAATCCTCAGTTGAATCGTTCCATCCTCATTCGCAACCACCAGCGCACTGGCCACTTCCTTTGTATCAGGAAAAGCTGTTGCCGAATGCAACTGACAGGCAAATCCGATCCCGCGTTTGAGTGTACCAGGACTGCTCCCTACAGGTCGGCGGTTCTTCCAACCAATTCTTTCAGCTCCGCGCCTGAGACATTCTCCAAGTTCAACACTCTCAAATGGCGTCCCCGCCGGGCCAATATCTCCGACCTGAAACAGGTTCTTTAATCGCAGCTCAATTGGATCAATCTGCAAGGCTTCCGCAATTTCATCCATCTGGGTCTCCAGGGCAAAATAAGCCTGAGGGGCACCATATCCACGAAAAGCACCTGCAATCGGAGCGTTTGTATAAACACACAGACCCTCAATATAAACATTCGGGCATTTGTGCAAAGATCCCAACATCGAAGAGCCCACCCAGGTAACACCCGGACCATGTGAACCATACGCGCCAGAATTGGAAATATAGCGAGCTTTCCGAGCCGTCAGCGTACCATCCCGTTTTACACCCTGCTTTAGTTCAATTACGACAGGATGGCGTGACCTTCCGGCAATGAATGTTTCCGCGCGGGTGAATTCCATTTTGACTGGTCGCATGGTTTGGCGGGCCAGCAAAACGGTAAGGTATTCCAATTGATACAAATCTTGTTTGGCGCCAAAACCCCCGCCCATATGCTCTGAGAGCACCCGAATATTAGACATTGGAATGCCCAGAACTTCACTAAGGCTGCCGCGCACCATAAAAGGCGCCTGGGTGGAACTCCACACGGTCAAATTGCCATCAGACTCCGGGCGACAAATGCAAACATAAGGCTCCAAAAAGGCTGGAATATGCCGGGAAGTGCTATAACGACCCTCGAAAATAAAGTCAGCTTCAGCAAAGCCCGCTTCCACGTTTCCAGATGCGATAATCGCCGGCGGCATCACCAGGTTTCGTTCAGTTCCATGGACAGATGGCGCACCATCGCGAAGCGCTTCTTCAGCGTCGAAAACAGCTGGAAGTACTTCATACTCCACATCGATCAAACCAAGCGCATCTTCAGCCACTTCTTCGCTGATGGCAGCTACAACCGCCACACCGTCGCCCCGAAAACAGGGCGTATCCGTCAAAATATACTGATCTGGAACCAGTGAACTGGCGCGTGGTTCAGGCTGCCCAGCATGCAGCTTGCGTGGCACATTAAAACATGTCAAAACTGCTTTCACACCCGGAAGTTGTTCAGCCAGATGAGTATCCAACCTGAGAACCCGCGCATGCGCATGTGGGCTGCGTTTTATTTTTGCATGCAGCATACCAGGCAGATTAATATCTGCAGTATAGCGAGCCTGACCGGTGGTTTTTTCCCAGGCGTCTACTCGCGTCACACGTTGACCGACAACAGTTGTTTTAGTTGTCATAATTGCCATCCGCCACCGCAAGGACTGCCTCAACAATTTTTTTGTACCCAGTACAACGGCACAAATTACCCTGGATTGCTTCACGCACATCAGCTTCGGTGGGATGGGGATTTTCGTTCATAAGAGCAACCGCAGACATAACCATGCCAGGTGTGCAAAAGCCGCATTGAACAGCGCCGTGTTCCACGAAGGCTTGTTGGATCGGATGCGCCTTACCATGCGCAAGCAGACCTTCAACAGTCACAATGGAATGCCCATTGGCCTGTACCGCCAGCATGGTGCAAGAAACGATCGGTTTACCATCCAACAAAACTGTACAACCACCGCAATCGCCGCGATCACAACCCTTCTTCGCCCCCGTCAGGTCAAGTTGGTTACGAAGCACATCCAGTAAAGTCCACCAGGGCTCGACGGCGATTTCATGCTGTTCTTCATTCACAATAATATTGATGATCTTTTTCATGAATTATTTCTCTCGGCCAATTCAAGAGCCTGATCCAATGCCCTATGCACCAGAACACCAACCATTTTGTGCCGATAACTTGCGCTGGCGCGGATATCTCCAATTGGTTGGGCATCAGCAGCGGCATATTCAGCCGCTTTTCCAAACAGGTCCGGAGAGGGTACCTGCCCGATTAACACATCTTCTGCTTTCAAAGAACGGCGTGGAGTCGGAGCAACCGCGCCCAAAGCGATTCGAGCCTTTGAAATTTTACCGGCAGCCAGGGTTAGCCCAGCGGCAATGCCAATCGAAGCCAGATCCATAGCCTGGCGGGGGCAGTGTTTGATATAAACTTCACCACTATGTGCTTGCACAGGTGGCAAGTGAATTTCTTTCAAAATCTCATTGGAAGCGATTACAGTTTTACCAGGCCCAATAAATAGTTCAGATAATGGAACCGAACGTTCACCGTCTGGGCCGATCAATACTATGCTGGCATCCAACACCAGGAGCGCGGGTGGCATATCTGCCGATGGAGATGCACGACAGATGTTGCCTGCCACGGTCGCCAGGTTGCGGATCTGGATGGATGCCAGCGTGGCAGCCGCAGCTGAAACCACAGGATAGCGAGCACGCACAAGCGCGGATAATTCCACATCACGCACGGTGGTCCCGGCACCAATCCGGAGGCCATCGATTAAATCATATTTAATAAAATCAAGTTCGCCAAGATCTGCCAGATTGATTACCCACGCCGGTCGATCCCACCCCTCTTTAAAGGCGGTGATCAAATCTGTTCCACCCGCAATAACTCGCGCGCTGGCGCCACAACGATCCAGCATGGAAACAGCCTCAGAAAGAGTTGCCGGGGAAAGATATTCAAAACGATGCAAAGGAAGTACCTCCTTGAAGCAACTATCTGATCAGTCTTTCCAATAAGGCGGATGCCGCCAGGATGGCTTCATCGGGCAAACGTACCGGTTCAGCCGTAAAATCTTTTGGTATCGTAGCATCAATCAGGAGCTTGCTTCCCAGCCCATCATCCGACGAAGGATCCAAACGATTACAAATGGAATGGGTAAGGATATTCAAATCACGATCAGCCTGCATGCGCGTGGCCATCGACCACATTACCGCATTCTCATCACTCGGGTCGATATCTTTGTCCACCACGATCACCAGTTTTACATAATGATCAAGGCCAACCAGCAACTGGGCGGCCTGTTGGGCCTGACCTTCAGCGCTTTTATCAATCCGGATATAGCAGTGAAAATGTGTCCCGGGTGCCGGGTAATGGAAATCAACAAAGAAAGGCAAAGCCTCGCGCATACGCTGATAAAGCCAGGCTTCTTTGCAAACACGCCCAAGGCTCAGATGTTCCGTAGAATTACCCGGAACAATATCTACAAAAACCGCATCGCTGCGCTTGGTGATCGCACTCACTACAAAAACATTGTGCGTGGAGCGGCCGGTTACATAACCGGTATATTCACCAAACGGACCTTCGGTCTCATGCACGTTGGCCAGCAGATGACCTTCAATCACAATCTCAGCGTTAGCTGGGACGTAAACATCAATTGTTTTGCAGCGGCAGATTGGCAAAGACTGGCCGAGCAACGCACCAGCCAGGTCATATTCATCTTGATCGATCCCCAATTTTGCTGCGCCGGCCAGCATTACCGCCGGGTGAGCGCCGATCACAATAGCAGCAGGCAGATCCTGACCGCGCAGTTCAGCACGGCGCAAGTAGTCCCAAGTATGCTGGCGGCTGTGCAAACTGGCTCCCATGCGTTGCGGATCTTTTACCTGCAGGCGCACATAAGCCAGATTCCCGATTCCCGTATCCGGGTCATTAGCAGCAATCATTCCAGCGGTAATATACGCACCCGCATCCTGGATAAAATGGCGGGGAATCGGTAAACGTGTCAGGTCGGCTTCCAGGCCTTCCCAAATAACTTCCTGCACCACTCCGGTTTCAACTTTGTGAGCAGGCAGAAGTTTATCCAACTTGCTCCCCAATTGTTCAGTAAAGGTCTTTGGATCAGCATCGATGCTGAGAGCCAGCACATCCCGTGATGCAAACAGGTTAGCCACCAGCGGTTCTGGATAGTCTTTAATATTCTCGAAAAATAAAACAGGACGCCGACCCTGCCGTTCCAGCTCAGTGGAAAGTGCCGTCGATGTGTAATCGAGCGGCACTTCCTCTGAAATCGATAGAAACTGATCAGGCAAGCAGCTACGCACCTTTTGGAGAAACGAACGAAGATCCGGATACTCGCTCAACTTACCTCCACCGCCAAACTTGGATTACTGATCCAGGTGACACAACTCGGCAATATTGGCACCGATCATGCGGTAAATCTCATCCTTGCTAGCGCTTACACCCAGTGGAGCTGCCAAATGCAGGTTAGTAACCATTCGCAGGGTCTGTGACATAGATTGGGGCGAACAATCGCTCTCCCAAATTATTTTCTTCGCGCCAATTGCGTAATACATTTGAACCAGTTCGGGCGGCTGCACCCAGCTGGTCCCCAAATAAACATTGTCATGAAAACGTGCCAGTAGAATGGCATCATTGGCATTTGCTGGGATGTTATTCGCTCCCGAATGGGCAACCAAAATCGGGACCCTGGGAAATGCTTCTGCAATGGGTGCGATCTGTGCTGGCATGGAGTAGGGTGTTTCACCCATATGGATCATCACCGGCACGTCCAGCGCTTCAGCCTGCTCAAAAATCGGGTAAATCATTTTCTTACTTACATCCCCAGGAAACGGGCTGTAGGTTGGGAGGTAGTAATTGTGCATGCTGGGATGGATTTTTAACATGCGCAAATTGTGTGTGACCTTCCACTCTGCCAACTTACCCAATTGCTCAGGGACATAGTTGCGCGGATTGATGACCGCGTTCAGGTAAAGTCGTTCCATGTTGTTTTTAATACTGATTAGAGGATATTCATGTGCAGCTTCCATTGTTCTTTGGTCAATGGATGTCAAACCCAGACCAGTCATCACCAAAGCTTTGGAAACATGTTTAACTTCATCCATTACTTCATAATCACGGTCCATGGTTCCCAACAAACGTTCAGCCGTGAAATTTGGTCCCCATCCCCAAACCGGTTCGCGCTGGGGGATGATATGTGCGTGAGAATCAATAATTGTGTACGCCATTTTCATGCTCCTTAGATTAAAGTCCCAACATTTTCGCCAGGTTTCCACCCAGCACTTTGCGAGTATCATCAACCGAGGCGCCCATACCGATCGGGGGATCGTAGGTCATCGCTTCTTCAACATTCATGATCTGTTGGGTTGGCTCTAAAGGAGGACAATTACTGCCGAAAATCAAGCGGTCCGCACCGGCTTCGTGCACTGCCTCAATCAACATATGCGGCATGGCCCAACTGGTTTCAAGATACACGTTGGGATGGCGGTCCGCCACAAGTAACGCTTCGATGGTGAACATCTCACCCTGGGTGCCAAGGTGAGCAATAATGATATTGACATCCGGAAAAGCGCCGGCCACAAAATCGACAGTGGCGGGCAAAGCATAAGGCTGCTCCCCAGTATGAATAATGACCGGGATACCCAACTCTCGGGCGGCTTCAAAGATCGGGTAAAGCATCTTGCGCGCACCTTCTCCTTCACTGGGAGTCTTGATTGGCAACCAGAACTTATGGATTGAAGGATTCAGGTAGATCATACGGAAGCCCTGTTCTTTGACCATCTTATAGACAGTCGCACGAACCTGGTCGTTCCAAAGACGCGGATGCATCACAATCCCGCCAATAAACCGGTCAGGATACTTTGCCACGCTTTCAACTACATAAGCATGTTGTTCTTCAAATGTAAGGCGAGATGTGGGAATGGTCAAAGCCAGTGATGGGAATACAATCGCACGGTCAATCTTGCGCGGTTCTCCGAATACTTTTCTGGGGGCATCCATTTGTGCCAGCAAATCTTCAGCCAGGAACCTTGGTCCCCAGCCAACAACATCATCCGGGCCCGTACTGATGTGGGTAAGGCAGTCGATGATCGGTATGCTCATAGTGTTCTTCCTCCACTAAAAAAATGTAAGCAGAATAAACCAATGGCATGTATATGCCAAAGATAAACCGACAACCCCAGGTTTCTCGGGGGTTAATCACGTAAATAGAGTATCTGGTCTATTGAGTCAATCTGGGGGAGAGCACAGCAAAAAGCATGCCGGAAGCAGGACCCCGACCGGTTTTTTTCAAAACCGAAGTTGGATTACTGGTTTTGAAACTATAACATAGAGAAAAATGGATGTCAATACTTTAGATCTTACGCATTTGGATAATTTCAAGGCTCAAAAGCTGACGGAAATTGGTACTTTGCGCGTTTACTCCATTTTTCACTTCAGTCCAGCCCTAATTTCCAGGTGGCCCATCACGGAGTTGAGCCATTTCCAACTCACAAAACGCATAACCGTCATCTGCGATAAAATCGGATTGGCACCAATATTAGGATCGCCTACCCTGAAAATACTCATCAAATCATTCGGCTTTAGCGCAACGAGCTATTGAGACCGATATCCTCTCGGCTCAAATAACCAAAAAAATAACACCCATTCATCCTATCTACCCGACCCGTGGGTAATTATATAAACAAAAACTAGCTCCAAATTCATGCAACCTTAGCTTTCAGGAAAAACCGATGAATCAGATCACTATCACGTTTCGCTTTTACAATATCCTTTCCAAATATGCCGGGAAACAGCAAATCCAGATTAACGTACCCTTGGGTACCACCCTGCGACAGGCTCTGGAAAACCTGGATAAAAATTATGCACCCGGTCTTCACACTGTCTTATACCAGGAAGACACCATCAGTAAATATATAAAAATCTTCCGAAACAAAAATCTTATGCCAGAAGAAATGTACAACTTGAATCTGGAAAACGGGGATGAAATCATGTTATTGCCAAGCATCGCTGGCGGCTAATCACGTTCGCCCAAATCTACCCCGCCTGATTTTCAAGATATTGCCCAAAAAGAGCCAAATCGTACAATTTGATAGTTGACAGGTTATTTTTTATTTGATACAGTTATATATAAATCAATTTTATTGCATCCCATGCAACATTACGAATTCGCAAAATATTTCTTCAATTACTCGCCCGTTTATCTTTATCCAAAATTATTTGTCTTAGGCGTTGACCCCTAATCGATTTGGAGGAAGCAAGATGATCCAAGGTGGCATCGGAATTAACCAAACACCAGGCGTAAAGGTCCAGGAAACGGTAGAGATCTGCCAGGAAGCAGAACGTTTAGGTTTTAGAAGCTGTTGGGCAGCAGACCAGGGCCTGGATACTCGCGATATTTTCGTAACGCTGGCGGCAGTCGCACAAAAAACCAGCAAGCTGCGCCTGGGAACCGGCATCACCCATCCCTACACGCGGCACCCGGCAGTCACAGCTTCCGCCATTGCCAGCCTGGATGAATTGTCTGGCGGACGGGCATTCCTTGGTATCAGTGCCGGAGGCGCTGATACGCTGATTCCGATGGGGTTAAAACGTCCCAAACCCATATTAGCTACACGAGAAATGATCCAGATCTCTCGTGCTTTATTCCAAAACAAACCGGTTAACTTCGAAGGCCAGATGTTCCAATTAAACGGCGCCAGGATCGATTCGGGCCGTGATGACATCGAAATCTGGATAGCAGGGCGAGGACCGCAAATGATCTCCCTGGGCGGAGAACTGGCCGACGGGGTTTTGGTAGACTTTATCCACAAAGATTTTCTCCAGGACTTTATCGACCAAATCAATATTGGAGCCCAAATTACAGGCAATAAGCCCAAACTGGCTTACTCCACCATGATTGTCACAAATGATAAAGCATTGGAAGAGGCCCGTCCAAGCATGTTTTACCGCTTACTGGAACCACCGCAAAATGTTAGGGAAGCCATCAATCTTACCCAGGCAGACACCGATGCCTTACGCCGGGAATTCGCAATCGGAGGTTTGGCTGCGGCTGGCAAACTTATTAAAGACGAATGGGTTGAACCTTTCATTTTCATGGGATCAATCGAAGCATGCGCGGCCGAACTCTCCCAGGTCATGCATAAGTTCGGGATGGAAGAATTTATGCTGCCGATTCTTGGCACCGAATCTGCGCCAGGCCTGCTGGCAGATGTTGCCAAAGTTTTGGCATTAGCCTGATCCTGGTTTCAGACCGGATCGCTGAGATTATCATCACAATCGGAGCAAATTATGGCCATTACAGCATTTGTCGATCTTTCATCGGGTGAGATCCGCTACGAGCCAACCGACCCTCTCATGAAAGAACGTTACCTGGGTGGGCGTGGCTTCGGAGCAAAGCTTTTATTTGATCTCGTTGGTCCGGCAGTCGAGCCATTCGATCCTGAAAATTACCTGATATTTACAGCCGGCCCACTCTCCGGAACATCCTGGCCCCTGGCATCACGCTATCATGTCACGTTTAAATCACCAGAGACAAATGCGTACGGATACGCAAACTCAGGTGGACATTTCGGTCCAGAGATGGCGCGCGCTGGCTTTGATATCATCGCCGTAACCGGAAGGGCCGCCGAACCAGTTTATTTATATGCGCAAGAAGGCAAACTAGAAATTCGCTCTGCAAAAGCCTTCTGGGGGCAGACCACCAGCCAGGTCCAGGAAACCATGCTGGGTGCCGATGCCAAAAATAACAAAAGCGGACGTATCCTGTGTATAGGACCGGCTGGCGAGAACCGTGTTCGGCTTGCAGCCATCATGAACGACTTTTCACGCGCCGCTGCCCGCGGAGGTCCAGGTGCCGTTATGGGCTCCAAAAACCTCAAGGCGATCCATGTAAAAGGTGATCGAAACATCAAGACTACCCCACCCTTTTCCATTGAACTGCGAAATACCAGTAAACACCTGATCACCGATCCCAAAAACCGTTTTCTAAAGTCTGAAGGTACCATATTTTTACTGAGACCGAAGAATATGACAGGTGATTTGCCGGCAAAGAACCACCAATTGGCCCAGGTGCCATTTATTGATGACATGGACTCTGATGCCATCAACCGCTATGTGGTGGAACGCCCAGGCTGCGAAATGTGTGTCATCAAGTGCTCCCGCGTATCACAGGTCAAAGATGGACCTTTCGCAGCTGAGGTTGAAGGCCCTGAATACGAAACCACCGATGCCCTCGGGCCGATGTGCTGGAATGGAAATCCGGAAGTAATCATAAAGTCCAACTTCCTCTGTAACGAATTTGGGCTGGATACCATTTCCACCGGTGTCACCATTGCTTTTGCCATGGAATGCCACCAAAATGGTTTACTCAACGACCCGGTTTTGTCACTTGAATGGGGCGACCCCCAGACTATTTTGGGCCTGATTGAAAAAATCGCGCACAGGGATGGGATTGGAGATCTCCTGGCGGATGGAGTAAAGCGCGCAGCAGAAAAAATTGGCAATGGCGCAGAGTATTACGCCATGCACGTCAAGGGAGTTGAACTACCCCGCCAGGAACCACGCTTCTCAAAAGGCTTCGGTCTCGGTCATGCAACCTCCAATCGCGGCGCCGACCACCTGTATGGCTTACCCGCTATTGACCTGGCTGGAAATTGGGAAACCGCTCGCAAAATCTTCCCCGCTGAAATCGTTGACAAACTGATGGACCCGGAAGACGAGTCTTACAAACCCGATATGCTCATATACGGCGAGCACTATTGCGCGGTAACAGACGCCCTGGGTGTATGTAAATTCAGTACAGCCCAGGACTACAGCTTGCTGCCTGAAGATTTCATTCCAGGCCTGGTGGCGCTGGGAATCGACCTCACCACCGAAAAATTGATTGAAATTGGCGAACGTATCGTTAACCTGGAACGCATCTATAATGTCCGCGAAGAATTTGACCGGTCCGATGATCAACTTCCCCGGCGTTTTACAGAAGAATCAGTCGAACTGCGCGCACACCAAAAAGATCCGGTTACTGGTCGGACGGTTCTGGGTGAGATCATCCAAATCGGTCGCTTGGTTGACTTCAATGCCATGCTTGATCGTTATTACGATCTGCGCGGCTGGAACCGGGATGGTCATCCAAAACACGAGACATTGGAACGCCTGAAATTGCTGGATGAAGCCCAGGCGGTTTCTCAAATTTAGGCGACAATTTTTTATTTACTCACGGGCCATTCGGTTTTACACCAAACCCGCGCTATATTCGATACGCGTTGAGTGCCCTGCAAGTGGTGTTTTGGCCGGCAAGCTTCCCACCCAGCACCACAAAACCACACACTGCAACTCTTTTTGAGCAAAAGTCCTACCTTTTGGACAACATCCGGTGAATAAATACCATTTTTTGGGATTACACCCCACCGTCTGGCATCACCCCAGATTCGTGTGAATATATCAGGCATGGGAGATTATTATCTTGGTTGGGGAACGCATTAAGAAAAGACGGGCCGAATTAGGGCTCAGCCTCAAAGATCTGGCTGTTGCAATCAACATGACTGCCGGATATTTGAGCAGAGTCGAAAATAATAAAACATCCCCTTCCCTGGATGCCTTGCAATCCATTTCACAGGCGTTGCAAGTGCCCATGTTTTACTTCCTAAATTCAGGCCCCAGAGACATGATCGTCAAGGCCGATAAGCGCCGGATCCTCTATTTCTCCGATTCGCAAATTGGTTATGAACTGCTGACACCTGATCTGGACCATCAAATGATGAGCCTTATGATCCGCATGGAACCAGGTGCAAAACGTATTACCATCCCACTTACCAAACCCAATGAACAATGGATGTACATTTTACAGGGCAATATGGATATCGACATCGATGGAGCCCACCATGTTTTGCAACCTGGCGATAGCATTTACTATGATGGCAACCTGTTGATGGATTTCTCCTCAATCGGATCGGAAGAATTGGTGCTCATCTGCTGTATGACCCCACCCGCTTTGTAATTTTGATCTGCCGTTAACGAAATGCACACTGCCACAGCCGACTGTCACCCAACGGAGAACTGTAGTGGACTCATAAAACTGGACACCCCGCTTTTGGGTAGAATTAGTAACCAGAATAGAGGTCTGCAATGGCAACGAGACGGAAATTTACAGCGGAAAACAAAGCAAAATACGTGCTGGAAATAATCTCAGGAGAAAAAAGCTTGGCGGCAGGCCAGCCGGTGGAAAGTCTACGGCTGCTCGGTACAGACCGCTTGTGATGTGGTTGGGCTGGCCCACAGCACGTTTTACTATCACCCTCAACTGGATAACAACAAGGTGACGTGTGATCTGGAGCAGGATGCAGGACAGCATCCTACCAAACCTTGTAGACGGGTTGGAAATCGTCCGCCCAGAGCAAGTTTGGGTCAGTGACATCACATATATCCGGCTTGGAAACGGCTTTGTTTATCTGGCTGTAATTCTGGATGTGTTTACCCGTTCGATTCATGGCTGGAGTTTAGGCCGTACTGTAGAGACCAGCCTGACCCTGGCGGCGCTACGTTTGGCACTCACAGCCTGCCTTCCTGAAAATCATCATAGTGACCAGGGCATTCAATATGCTGCCAAAGATTATACCGACCTGCTAAATGAATATCATGTTCAGATTAGCATGGCAGCCCAGGGCAAGCCAGAAGAAAACGATTTCGTCGAACGCTTGATAAGAACTATAAAAGAAGAGGAGGTAGATCTTACAGACTTTAATGACTTTGCCAATGCCCGTGCACAGATTGGACGTTTCCTTGAGGACGTGTACATGCGGAGCATCATGTGACGAAACGTATCCATTCATCACTGGGGTATCTGACAGCCGTTGAGTTTGAAACCGCCTGGCGGTTAGCCCAACCAGATCAGACCACCCCTTAGGATCGACCAAAAACCATCCAGTTTTTGGGGTCCACTACACCCAACGGAGAACCATTCTTGGACTCAATCCTCATCATAAATGGATATGTAATGCCCTTTGGAAAAAATTCCAGGGAAGTATTCAACCCCGGCTTTGTGTTTATCCGCGGCGAAAAGATCGAACTGGTTGGGCCGGGTGATCCGCCCAATGGGATCACTCAGAATGCCGACCAAATCCTGGATGCAAGGGGCATGGCTGTCATTCCTGGTTTGATCAATGCCCATACACATTTGTTCCAGACATTTTTGCGCGGGTTGGCTGATGACAAGCCCTTGCTGCGTTGGTTGGAAGCAGCCATCTGGCCTGGTGGCTTGGCCATGACCGAAAATGATTTTTATTTATCGGCACTCTTAGGCTTTGTTGAAAACATCAAGTGCGGTGCAACCTCCATCCTGGACCAGGATTATGTCCAAACTTCCGCCAACAACATGGATATGGTCGCCGAGGCGGCCAGCAAAAGCGGCGCCCGGGTTTTACTGGCACGCGGCTTTGCTGACCGCGATCCCTACCATCCCAAATTCCAGGAAAAAACGCAGCAAGTCTTAGACCAAACCGAAAGGCTGGTAAAAGCCTGGAACCAAAAAGATGGGAGCCGGGTCCGCGTTGAGTTTGGCCCACTGATTCCCTGGGGCTGCAAAAAAGAAACTCTTCAAAAAATAGATCAGTTGGCAAAAGATTGGGATATTGGAGTGCATATTCACCTGAGCGAAACCCGCCCGGAAGTTCAGATGAGTATCGACGAATATGGTGTTACCCCAGGACGCTGGCTGCGTGACATTGGTGTATTAAATGAAAGGTGGCAGCTTGTACACTGTGTCTGGTTGGAAGAAGATGAAATGAAAATGATTGCAGATGCCGGCAGTGTGATCGTTCATTGCCCTGTCAGCAACATGTTTATGGCTTCAGGTATCCCGGCTGTAACCAAATGGCTTGAACTAGGCATCCCGGTTGCCCTGGCATCCGATGGACCCGGCTCCAATAATTCACAGGATATGTTGGAAGTTCTCAAATTCACCGCTTGTTTACAAAAAATCGGCACAATGGATGCAATGGCAATGCTCCCAGACAGCGTCCTATCCATGAATTATTCGGGTGGCATGCAGGCCATGGGGCTGAGTGGGAAAATCGGTTCACTCCATCCGGGAGCATTAGCCGATATCACCATCGTTGACCTGATGCGTCCTCACATAGCTCCGGTCCATTCACCACAATCGGCACTGGTCTACAATGCCAATGGAAATGATGTCGATACCGTCATCGTCAATGGAAAAATCCTCATGAAAGGCGCTAAATTAACTGAGATTGATGAGGACCGGCTGGTGGCTGATTGCCAGAAAGCTGCACAAGACATGCTGGCTCGCGCTGGAATTCAGAAAAGTTCTTGAAAGGTAAATCTGGTTTTCAATATCTCTGCCGACTACGAAAACCCTCTTTATGCTAATAATAAAACGATAGCGCTGCTCACTTGCCGTGAACAGCGCTATCGTTTTTGCCACAGCCAACAAATATCTGGCACAACCCTTCTCAGCCATTCAGCCCATACGCAATCGCATTACCAACATCCGAACTAATTCGCAAACACTCACCAAAATTTTCAACCGTCCGAAACCGGTCGATCCCGATCGATCTGGCTTTGTTCATATTCGATTCATTCTGGCAGTTTAAATTACCCAGCCGAAAGGCTATACTCTGCAGCCCCTGCCAGATCCGTTGACCTGCCGCAACTCACACTTCCACGCCTGGGATATTCATCTTACTCAGGCACTATTATTGGCGTTATATTGATTTTTTCT
>CAINXK010000269.1 GCA_903854805.1 uncultured Anaerolineae bacterium | reverse complement strand
CTAGTTGTTCATCTGGAAAATAAAACCCGATAATGTGAAAGGGAAAATATGTGAAGAGGAAAATAAGCGCCGAAAATTTTGCTGGAAATTCTTTCTGATGTTTGGTCTTCGCAATTCCCATTGCTGTTGCAGTCGCAACGCTGAGTACTCCACAAATGCATAGTAAAACAACAAGCATAATAATGGGGGCGCCAGGATCGCCGCCCGTTTTTTCAATGCCAAAAACAATCAACATGCTCGTTACAACAGAGAATACAAAATCAGTTAGCAAAGCAGAAATGATATAGATTGCAGTTTGCATAAATGTCCCTGATAATCTTGAAAACGGATTATCGGTTTTGTAAGACAAACGCCCAACTAAGTGTTCACCGGTGTTTTGACAGGTGAATTACTTATAGATTTCCTGCAGGCTAAACGCCCAAATTAATTTAGCATTAGCCCGCCATAGGTTTAAATTTGATGAAGCTGTGTACATTTTAGCACAAGCAATGGAGAAAATCTGGCTTGTCCCCGGAAGGAATGAAGCTGCTCGAACAAGTAGGTGACGCTTCTCGCGCTAGGCACTACTCTTATCGTACAGAACATACTTGCATCGATTGGATCAGGCGTCATCTCTGATGAATGGGCGATACTGAAATTAGTGCATTATCAAGCTCCTTGATTGATCATCGCACCCTCTCAAGGCTGACTCTACCTATGATACGTGGTCCCTTGGGGCACATTATAGTTGTGTGTTCAAAAAGTGAGATGGTGATCGCCGCCAACTCACTTTTTGATTCTCAAACTGTTTTAACAGGTGATAACAATAATTGTTTGCTTGAATGGCCAGTTTATTTAATGGCCGAAGCAGGTCGTATGTGATTTAGCAAGTTATCCAGTGTGCTATAATTTGTTGAGAAGAAGCAACTATGGTTAAAATTTACCTCGATAATTGTTGTCTTAATCGCCCTTTCGATGACCAAACCCAAGTACGTGTTCGGCTGGAATCGGAGGCTGTTTTGTTTGTCTTGTCTCACATCGAACAAGGTGATTGGACATGGATTGGCAGCGATGTGCTCATTGATGAAATTGAGCAAACACCAGATTTCGGGAAGCGGTCCCGCTTACAGATTGTGGCAAATTATGTGCAGAATGTTGTTGAGATTACTGAGCTCGAACTCGAAAGGGCAAACGATTTACAAAAACTTGGTTTTCATGGATATGACGCTTTGCATATTGCCTGTGCTGAAAATGCAAAAGCTGATGTATTGCTGACAACTGATGACCGTCTGCTCAAACTGGCAAAACGCTTCTCGAAAAAACTTCACATACCCGTTGTAAACCCATTATTGTGGCTTGAGGCAAAAGTGAAATGAACACTCAAACGATGACCTTGGAACAAATTCGTGTGGCAGGGATGGTTGCTCTTACTCGTGAACTTGGTGTTGTTGGTATGGTTCGCTTTATACAGCAGTTCGAAACTGGCGCTGGCGATTATTCCAACGACCGCCATCAATGGTTGGATGGGCAGGATGTGGAAACAATAGCCAGACGCATTCAAGAGAAACGCAAGAAATTCAAGACCGAATAGCTCACTTGAACTTCCGAAGCACTAAAACTTCACTCGTCATAAACCATTTTTCGGAATTTGTTTCTATCCTTATCACATTTCCTATTTGGATGAAAAGGTTGAGACTCGCCGGAGGTTTGAATAATAAAAGCACTACGGCAAGATAAATCAAATTTTGGCTAAGGTGTTGGTAGGCTCAAGGAATATCGCTTTTAGCGATTTTGCCCTGTTGGTTAGATGGTTTGGATTTCGTTTTTCCCGCGTGAGTGGCAGGCATGAAAGATTATCACATCAATATTTTTTATAGTGACGATGATGGAGGGTATATTGCTGACTTCCCTGATCTTGCACATTGTTCTGCCTTTGGTGAGACACCGGAGGCCGCTCTGGTACAGGCTTTGATCGCCAAAAAAGCATGGTTGGAAGCTGCAAAGGCAGAGCATAAACCAATTCCCCGTCCGAAGTATCGCCCAGCCATTTATCAATTGGCGGCTGTAGCCGGATAAGTTTGCGGATATCAGGTCTGATCGCGAGGGGCGCACTTTTTAAAACATCGAAAGGGAATAGTAATACCCTCTTATTGCCCAAACACACATATATAACGTGCAGCCTTGGGGGCACATTATATATGTGTGTTTCAGAAGTGAGATAGTGATTGCCGCCAGCTCACTTCTTGATTCTTGCAACAATTATTATGAGTAGCGTGGATCATCTTCAAGCAACTTATCACTCGTATCAAAACCGGTCATGACCAGGTGCGGATTTTCTACCGCTATCCCGTCCGGGAATTTCTTGGCCTGTCGGATCCGACTGCCACACAAGTGCTGGAGGGTGCCTTCCTGGAAGAGCAGCAATCGAAACTCCCCCCTGAAGTTGCGGCTTCCGTCTATGAAATCACCCCCTACCTCGCGTCACGTCCTGTTTACCATCCGCCGCCGGTACTGACCGACGGGGAGAACCACTATCAGATAGCCCCTGTCACCTTTTGACAGTCTCCATTTGCTAAAATACAGTCACAAGGAGGCTGCCCATGTCTGCATTCAAACGCATTCTCAATGCCATTTTTACCACCCTGCCCGCAATCGGTTTTGGCATTTTGGAATATATTAGCCATGATATCGACTATTTCTGGCGGATATATGACATTACCATCGCCGTATTCCTGGTTGCCAGCCTGTTTTTAGGTTTCTTCATCCCCGTTTTCTTAAGAAAAATCCTCACTACCAACCCCTGGCTGAATGTCATCATCCCGGCGCTGCTGGCATATATCATTG
>CAINXK010000268.1 GCA_903854805.1 uncultured Anaerolineae bacterium | reverse complement strand
GTTATCATAGCCCGAAGTCATTACCGCACCCCAGATCCTGAGTTTTTTTTCCACCGTCATCGGTCCAGATTGCTGGATTCCCTTATAGTGGTTTCACAATGGTTTGGAGTACTTAACTTTGTACTGATTTTTTTTATCCCGGATATAATTATACGTATCAATACCTTCGCCAAAATTAGGTGAATAAAACAGGGCTAATCGAGTAAAGTTGAAGTCTCTCACAACCCAACATACTCGGAAAAGCCCATGACAGAGATTTTAGCACTATTACAAAACATTGCACCTCTTTTAGAGAAAACGACATTTCGCCAATTGAGCCAGGTCATCTTTGGGATGCTGGTTGCCAGTGGACGGATTACTATGTTGGGTCTGTCGCGCTGGACGGAGAAAGGAGGAAGTTACCGAACAATCCAGCGTTTGTATCATAGTGTGCTTTCATGGAAAGCAATCCAGTGGTTGTTTTTTCGGGAATGTTTTTTGAAGTTAGAAGATGAGTACATTATTGCAGGCGATGAAGTCGTTATTAGCAAAGCCGGTAAGAAAACATACGGCTTGGATCGTTTCTTCTCGGGCATTCAGCAACAAGTCATCCCAAGTCTCTCGTTTTTCACTTTTTCACTGGTGAATGTTCAGGAAGAACAATCTTATCCGATGCAGTCCACGCAAATGGTGAAAAGCGCTGAGGAAAAGGCAGCCAGTAAAGCCAAAGCCGAAACGAAAAAGGTCAAGCAAACAGGTGAACTGAAACAATGCGGACGCCCAAAGGGCAGCAAGAACAAGGAGAAGCAGGAAGTGGTACTCAAGCCTGAGTTATTACGTATCCAGAAGTCCCTGCAAAGCCTCTTGGAAACGGTTGGCACAACTATTCCCCTGGAATACGTGGTGATGGATGGACATTTTGGCAACTACCCAAGCGCTTTCATGGTCAGGAAAGCGAATCTGCACTTAATTTCCAAGTTGCGTTTCGATGCCGCGCTCTATCCAGTCTTTGAAGGAGAGCACAAGGGATCAGGTCCAAAGCCCAAATATGGCGCAAAAATGGATGTACGCAAGATGGATGCAAAATATCTGAAGGAAACCTCTGTTGAAGACAATCTGCGCACAGACAAGTATCAAGGCACGTTCTATAACAAGGAGTTTGCGTTTGCTTTGAATGTGGTTGTCATTCTAAAGACCAATCTGGACACACAGGCTCAAGTGCATGTCATATTGTTCAGCACGAACTTGGAGCAAACCTATGACAAAATCATTAAGTTCTACAGCCTCCGTTTCCAAATCGAATTCAATTTCCGCGATGCCAAGCAGTACTGGGCTTTGGAAGACTTCATGAATGTCAAAGAAATTGCAGTGACCAATGCTGCCAACCTATCGTTTTTCATGGTCAATTTCAGTTGTGCGTTATTGCAACCATTCCAACAACAAAATTCTGACTACAGTATCCTGGACTTGAAATCACGCTACCGTGGTTACCGATATGCCACCGAGACAATAAAAATGCTTCCGCAAAAACCCGACGCCATTTTATTGGCTGACATTTTTCAACAAATCG
This sequence comes from uncultured Anaerolineae bacterium, assembly GCA_903854805.1. The sequence continues at coordinate 281 of CAINXK010000268.1, read as the reverse complement.
CCCGCTTGGGCGCTATTCATTCAGCTTTTCAACCTTCCGCTACTCCATAATTGGCGAAGGTATTGATATGGATATTATAAGTTAAGATATACAACAGGAAAGGTGATCATGAAAAATACTTTGAATATAATTATGTCAGTTTTGATCCTGGTCGTACTGGCGGCTGGTGTTTATTTTATTGTACAGACCGTGCGCGAAAGCACGGCAGCCGCAGCAAATGCGGCAGTAGCCCCGTTTCAGCAGGTCAATGAGGCGAACCAGGCCTTGCAAACCCAGGTGGC
>CAINXK010000267.1 GCA_903854805.1 uncultured Anaerolineae bacterium | reverse complement strand
GAACAGGTCACCACCAACGCCCAGGCCGTCACCCGTGATTCAGCCGAAGCTGCGCGCTACTCACGCGATGGTGCCAAGACCGTCAAGGAAACCATCAGCGGTATGGAAACCATCCGTACCAAGGTCGGCATCTCGGCCACCAAGGTTCAAGAGATGGGCACCCGCTCTGAAGAGATCGGCGCGATCGTCGAAACCATCGAAGATATCGCCAGCCAGACCAACCTGCTGGCCCTGAACGCGGCCATTGAAGCCGCACGCGCTGGCGAGCAGGGTAAGGGCTTCGCAGTTGTAGCCGATGAAGTCCGTAAGCTGGCCGAAAGATCCAGCCTGGCTACCAAGGAAATTGCCGGCTTGATCAAGGGCATCCAGAAGACCGTCAGTGAAGCCGTCAGCGCCATGAAAGAATCAGCCAGCGAAGTGGAATCGGGTGTTGTACGGGCCAACTCGGCCGGCGAAGCGCTCACAAACATTTTACGAGCGGCTGAATCAGTCAACAAACAAGCCGAAGATGCCGGTAGTGCCGCAGCCAGGGTCAGTGTGGCAGCCGGCGAGCTGGTCGGCGCGGTTGACTCAGTTTCAGCCGTGATCGAAGAGAACACCGCCGCCACCGAGCAGATGGCCGCCAATTCGACTGAACTGACCCAGGCGATTGAGAACATCGCCAGCGTCAGCGAAGAGAACAGCGCCGCCGTCGAAGAAGTCTCGGCTTCCACCGAGCAGGTCTCAGCCCAGGTCGAAGAGGTCTCAGCTTCGGCCGCCTCGATGATGGATATGGCCAAGAACCTGCAGCAGATCGTGGCGCAGTACCGCCTGAAATAGGCTTTGCCCGGCAAGGCCCTGGGTTTTTCAAAACTGAATTTACCCAGGGCCTGCTGGCTGATCGAAAGAGCATTCTCAGATCAGCATTTTTGCAACACGAACAGTTGCAGAAATGCTGATCTCAAGATGAATTGCCCGAAGATTTTTATTGGCACACAGTTCAAAAGTATTTACTCACAAGCTCTTCGTTTTGGCACTGAACCATCCTGGTTCTGCTGCTCGGGCGATTAAAAATCGATGGTTTGCCCCGCCAGTGGAGTTTTTGCGCCTGTTTTGGCGCAAAACTCCACAAAAAGCTCTTTCACCCCCTTCCCGTTTTTGGGAAGGGGGCAGGGGGATGGGTTATCGGGGCAAGCCCAAACTGGCACCCCGTGAGTAAATACGTTCAAATACTGACCCCGGTGAACAGGTTGCCGCTAATATCGAGCGCCGTTTAATTATTCGAAAACAGGTTGCGCGATTGAAGAGAACTCCTGCATTTTCCGTTTTTCTATTGTTTTAAGGTTCGTTGGAGTATTATGTCCCTGAAAAAACTTTTCCTGATCATTTTTGGCGTCCAGTTCGTTTTAGCGATCGGCATGGGAATATTGACCTACCTTTTATTCCAGAATGAAGGCAATTTGAATAAAAGCCGAAATGTTCAATTCCAATCCTATATGCTGGCAGATGAACTGCGCCAAAGCTCTGACGACCTGACCCGCCTGGGACGGGCATATGTCGCCACGGGCAATCCGGAGTATGAACGCGAATACTTTGCGATCCTGGATATCCGTAACGGTAAAGCGCCGCGCCCGGTGGCTTACAACCGCATCTACTGGGATTTCGTCGCAGCCACCGGGTAGAAACCGCGCCCAGATGGAGAAACCATTTCCCTGCAGGACCTGATGAAGAAGGAAGGTTTTACTGATGCTGAATTTGCCAAGCTGACCGAAGCCCAGAAAAATTCGGACGGCCTGGTTGTGGCAGAAACGATCGCGATGAACGCAGTCAAAGGGCTGTTTGATGAGGGAATGGGAATTTTACAGTCAAAAAAGCACCCGATCGTGAGATGGCGCTCAAACTGGTATTTGATGAGACGTACCACAAGAACAAAGCCAACATCATGAAACCGATCGATGATTTCTATATATTGTTTGAAGCGCGCACAGCCGAGAATGTCAACATGTTTGAACAGCGCTCGACGGTCCTGCTCTGGCTCATCATCGCACTGCTGATTGTTTTCAGCGCCATGTTGGCGTTGGCGTATGTCATCATCCAACGGCAAGTTGTAAACAGGCTCAAGACAGTCGTACTGGCTTCCAGGAATCTTGCTGAAGTGGACCTGCGCGCCTTCTCAAGCGAGATCGACCTGATCGCGCAGGGTGACCTGACCCGTTCAGCCCTGATCAATACCGGCAAGCTGAACTTTAAATCTGAAGATGAAGTTGGGCAAATGGCCCAGGCTCTGGATGGCATTATCGGCAACCTGAATAACGTCAGCAATTCGTTCCAAAAAATGACAACCAACTTCAGGAATGTCTTACTGGATGTGAATAACAATGCGAATGAAGTCGGCGCATCCAGTTCCAGGCTTGTCCAGACTGCCTCTCAAGCCGGGCGAGCTACCGCGCAGATCGCCACAACAGTTCAACAGGTGGCCAGGGGTATCACCCAGGAGACCGAATCAATCACTCGCACAGCTTCATCGGTCGAACAAATGTCACGGGCCATCGACGGTGTTGCCCGCGGCGCGCAGGATCAAACTGCTTCGGTCACAAGAGCTGCAGAAATCACCAGCGGCATCAGCAAAACTATTGAACAGGTGACCGGGAATGCCCAATCAGTCACCAAAGACTCGGCTGAGGCGGCTGAAGCAGCCCGCCTGGGAGCCAGAACAGTTTCTGAAACAGTCAAGGGCATGGAACGCATCAAACAAAAAGTGAGCCTGTCAGCCCAGGCTGTGACCGAGATGGGCACACGCTCAGATCAGATCGGAACGATTGTAGAGACAATCGAAGATATCGCCAGCCAGACCAACCTGTTGGCCTTGAATGCAGCCATCGAAGCGGCCCGGGCTGGTGAGCACGGCAAGGGCTTTGCAGTGGTGGCAGACGAAGTCCGCAAACTGGCTGAGCGAGCCGGCGGCGCCACCAAAGAAATCGGTGGATTGATCAAGGGCATTCAGAAGACGGTCTCAGAAGCTGTCAAAGCCATGGACGAAGGTGGCAAAGAAGTCGAAAATGGTGTGCGCCTGGCCAATGAATCCGGGGAAGCACTGGCAGCCATCTTGAAAGCGGCCGAATCGGTCTACCGGCAGGCTGAAGAAGCCGGCAAAGGCACTGCGCAGATGAGCACAGCCTCCAACCAGTTGGTGGCTGCGGTAGATGGCGTCAGCGCGGTGGTGGAAGAAAATACGGCCGCAACGGAAGAGATGGCAGCCGGCACTTCGGAAGTGACGAAGGCGATTGAGAATATCGCGGCCGTCTCAGAAGAAAATAGTGCGGCCATCGAAGAAGTCAGCGCCGCAGCCGAGCAGATGAGCGCCCAGGTGGATGAAGTCACAACTGCCGCTGAGCTGTTGGCCAAAATGGCCCGTTCGCTGCAGGCAGCCGTAAGTAATTTCAAGTTGAACTAACGAAAGCCAGTCTAAACCTCAAAAGGATCAGACTGGAGCGGCAGTCAGCCGCTCCAGTCTGATTCTCCGGATGAGCACAGAAATCCCCACTCTACCGTTTCTATCAGAGATTTTTGTAAACATCAATAACATGTAAAAAACAGACCCCTGAATGCAAGGGTCTGTTTTTGGATACGGATCAGCTGGGTTTGCCAGCAAGACCTGCGGCTGTTATTTTTCTTCTTTGAGCGCTTGGAGCTTGAGCAGATCTAGACGGGCTCCAAGCTCTTCAAATAATTTCTGGGCCAACAGCCGGCAGGATTGGGCCAGCTTGAAGTTGGATTGAGCCTTTGCCAGGCGCGAAAGACTGACCAGCAGGCGTCCGCGTTCCAGGCGATTACCGTCAGCCGTAAAGATCTCTTCGGCTTGCTGGTAAAAATCTCTGGCGCGCGGATAGTCCATGGAAACCAGGGCGATATCACCCAGCAACCGCAGGTTGCGGCCCTTGTCCTCTGTTTGCTCTTCAGCGGCTAATTCTTTGAGCAAATCCAGACCTGTTTGGGCATATTGAGATGCTTTGGCAAGATCATTTTTTGCCAGGTAGATAATGCCCAGATTGACGTAAACATCCACCAGGTATTCTCCATCGCCCCGGTCCTTTTGAAGCCGTTCGCTGCGCAGACAATAATCCAAAGCATTGTCCCAATCACCCAGTGCCACGTAGAACTTACTCAGGTAGTGCGTGTTTACAGCAATGTTATAGCTGTGACCAATCTGTTGGGCCCTGTTCCAGGCTTCTTCCAGGTACTTGCGAGCTTCATCCATATACCCGCGATCGATCTCAAGCATCCCCAGATTGCTATTCAATTCAACAATGCCTTCGGCATCACCCAATTTGGCCTGGTACTCGGCGCTGCGCTTGAAATTAAGCAAGGCCTCATCCCAAAAGCCGCGTTTCCAGCCCAGCAATCCCAGGTTGTTATAAGAACGCGCTACCCCAGGGATATCGCCAATCTCCTGACGCAAGGCCAGGCTTTTGCCAACGAAATCACTGGCTTCCTTCAGGCGGTCCTTTTGGAAATAAACCCCGCCAATACGATTGTAGATCGAAGAAACAATATCGAGCCGGGTGGTCTTCTCAGCCAGGTTCTGGGCCTGGATCAGGTAGCTTTCGGCCTCATCCAGGCGCCCGCGACGGAAGTTGACCCAGCCGGTATCGTTTAAAATTTGCGAAAGTTCAGCGGGTGAATCCACCCCAGCCTGCAACAGGATATTAGTAGCCTGGTCAAGGCAGTCAAGCGCCTGGTCATAATCACCCTGGCGCTCATAGGTAACCCCAATCTTGCGCTGCAGCTCACAGACAATTTCAACATTAATATTCTGCTCGCCGGCAATCGCCTGGAGTGCCAACTCATAGGCTGCACGGGTGGCGGGATAATCGCCCGCCAGGGCCAGGGCATCGCCCAGTCCGCTGTGGACCTGAACGGCCTGCAGCGCAGTATGCTGTACTTCAGGAAGCAGGCTGAGCGCGTCTTCAAAATAACTTTGAGACTGGCTGGTGTTATGGTTTCGGCCGGCCTTTTGGCCCGCCAGGATCAGGTAATGCAGGGCGCGGTCTTTGTAATCACTCCAGAAATAGTGCCGTGCCAGCACGTCGATCTGGTTTTCGAGATGGCCAACCGAGAGCTTTTCGATGGTATCTGCTACTACACCATGCAGATCCTTGCGCTCACGTTTGAGCAGGGTGCTGTAAATGGTATCCGAAACCAGCACATGCTTGAACATATATTCGCCGCCGGGGGAAGGATCCGGCAGGATGAATTCGCGTTCCAGCAGGACCTCAATTGAATAGCCAGCTTCTTCATCTGATAGTACCGGCAGGCATCCAACCAACAGTAGCCGAGTAAAGGTGCGGCCAATCACGCTTGCCACCTTCATTACATGGCGCTGAACTGGTTCAAGGTGATCAAAACGGGTCAGGATCAGGCCTTCAAGCGTGTTGGGCACGCCCAATTCTTTCAGATCAACTGAATCAGCCAGCATCCAGTGACCCTCTTCACGCTGCAGAAGCTGGCGATCCATCAGCATACGCAGGATTTCTTCAAGATAGAGAGGGATACCCGAGGCGCGCTGAACGATGTCATTCCGCAATCTTTCGGGCATATTGTGGATCGAGGTCAATTGTGATAACAATCGATCGGCCTGGTCAGGCGAGAGACTTCTCAATGCCAGATCGGTAAAACGCAGCCGCAGCTGCTCGGAGGCGCGCCGGGTAATATCGGCCAGTTTGCCATCTGTAAAGGAGCGGGAAACCGCCACGATCACAATCTGGTTCTTGACCAACAGATCCAACAGGTAGTCAATCAACTCAAGCGAGCCATCGTCCGCCCAGTGCAAGTCTTCCAAAATCAATACAACCGGTTTGCGTTGAGCATCCGCAAGCAGCAGATCGCGAACCGAAAGGAAAATTTGCTGGCGCAGCTGGTCCGCTGCCAGAAATTCGATCCGCCGGGCTGCATTCGGATCGGAAAGCGGAATTGAAAGCAGGTGTTCAAGATAAGGCAGCACGTCATCAACACGCTCCGGAAGCGCGCGTGTGACGTGTGCACGCAAGCGGATCTGACATTCCAGTTTTGGGGTTTCAGAATCCAGCTCGAGCAAGCGCATCAGGGCATCCTGAAAGATCCAGTAGGAAACCCCTTTTCGGTATACCAGGCTGTAACCTTCTTCCACCTGCACGGGCAGCTGCGAAAGGAAAGATTTGAACTCGGAGATCAAGCGGCTTTTGCCAATCCCGGCCTCGCCGTGGACAGACACAAAGCGCCCAATCTTTTCACTGATCATGGCGTTGATGGTTTGGTGCAAACGCTCAAGTTCGCCGTCGCGGCCGATCATCGGCGCATAAAGGCCCTCGATACCGCGCACCGAGCCTGGCTTGGTTTTTGTGCCCTTAACCCGGTAGGTCTGAACGGGCTGACTGACGCCCTTCAGCTGCAAAGGTGCAAGCGCCTCAAAATCGAAGAGGCTGCGTACCTGGCGATAGACAACATCACTCACCAGGATATCTCCCGAGCTGGCAGCAGATTCGATCCGGCTGGCAATATTGACCACATCGCCAATCGCGGTGTAGTTCATCATCATATTCGAACCAATTCCACCCACGATCACACTGCCAGAGTTCAGACCAATATGGGCTGTGATCTCCGAGCCGAGTTTTTCTTTGAGTGAGGCGCTCAGGACAGCCAGATCGGTTTGCATATCAAGCGCGGCCCGGATGGCAAGCTCAGCATTGTTCTCGTGTGCGATCGGCGCGCCAAACAAAGCCATCAGACCGTCACCAGTAAATTTATCGACCATGCCATCGTATTTGTAAACATCGTTGGCAAAGGTTTGGGAACATTGTTGAACAAGATCGTAGAGCGCTTCGCTGTCAATTTTTTGAGAGAGATGAGTGTAGCCAGAAAGATCCACGAACAAGACAGTCACCTGGCGGCGCTGTCCGGCGGCTTCAAGCCCGGCTTGCCTGAAGCGATCGAGCAAATCCGCACCGATCAGCGCACCAAGCCGGTGGGCTGGTTCGGCCTCCGGCAGGTGATCCAATGCAGGCAGCATGCCAGTCGCTAACAGGCGCAATCCGCAGTTACCGCAGAAGCGCATATTATCCGGATTAACGAAGTTACAGTTTCGACATTGAACAGACATTTGGATTGTATTATACAGGAAAATATCTACACAGCATCTAAAAATCTAGTGAAAAATACCCCACGCTTCCACCAAAACATCAGACTTTGCCGGGCTGGTTACCAAACACACTGCTTGAAGTCACCTGCAGGCATGAACCCCGCACAATTGCCGGCAGACTGTTCGCATTTGGGGTTGCCCGGTTTTGTCGAAGAATGACTTGTGCGTGCGGGCCACATGTTGAAAAAGACAGTTGCAGCTACTTAGTTGATGCCAGAATAAACATTTTTTTCGATGCATTGAACGCATTACCGCATGGCTGCCCCTGGTTTGCTTTTCAGCGTGTAGATTTTTGGCGCGTGGCGAGTGCTGACCGGCAGCCAATGGGTGTACCTTCAATCCGTGAGTAAAAACCTACTTTTTGACCACCAACCTGTATTCGTACTGCCCTTCCTGCCCACTCACCATGGTGCCAAAACAGCCGACGGACAATGTAAAGATATATTCACCCGGCTGTTGGGGCGTACCGCTGATTTCCAGCGTATGACCCTGCCTGACTTCTTGTAGCACCAATCCGGGTGGCAGTTCTCCCGATTGGATCGAGGCAATATAGACCGGCGTTTCATTGCCCGCAATTGTGATAATGGCAGTGTAAGCCTGGCCAGCCTGGGCCTCAGGAAGCTTCTCGGGCGAAAATTCTAACGGAGTCGTAGATCGGGGTAAAGGCGCGAAGGTTGGTTCAGGCGTGGGCGAGGAAATCAAATTTACCAGGCGACACCCCAACAAAGCCCAGGCCACAAACAGCGAGAACAACCAAAGCAGCCTTCTTCGTAATCTGGTTTTCTCAGAGGACATCATAAAACCCTTTTCATCTATCAACCTGCTTTGGCTCGCATCATGAAGCTCCATCAAAAGACCGGGCACAGGTTTGGCAAAGCGACTTGTCTACCATTTTCCGAGCTTATTCTACCAAGTTTTTCATTCGCCCACAGCAAAAAAATGATGAGTCGATTGACTCCGGCGCTGAAAAAACCGGGCTATTGGGCGGAATTCCATGCCTGAAATTCTTATTCCGCAACTTTGCACCACAGCCCTGCTACAGAGTGCGGTGCAAAGTTTCGGAAAATATCAGGATTTGTATCTGACGTCTTTCAAAGGGGTTTCCCACAGAAAATATGCGTTGCCCGGCAGGAAAATGAGGGGTCCAGGGTGGAATGGGCCGCTCTCGCTCCGCATGATCCTGGCGGAGGCGGCAGCCCATCATTCCACCCCGGTTAAGAACTTTCTCCCTCTCCCGCAATGGTAAATATGCAGTGGAGCATAACTTGCTTATTCAAATTCT
>CAINXK010000266.1 GCA_903854805.1 uncultured Anaerolineae bacterium | reverse complement strand
TTAGAAAAATAGTGCTGGTCCTCGTGGATGGAATGCGTCCGGATGGGTTGCTGCAGGCAGACGCACCCACATTGAAACGTCTTTTTGCTAACAGCGCTTATAGTTTGCGGGTGCGTTGCGTGCTGCCCAGTTTGACATTGCCGTGTATTACATCGTTGATCTATGGGGTTAGCCCACAAACGCATGGCACATTTACCAATACTTTTACTTCCAATAGTTGGGATGTGCCTGGATTAATTGATGTGCTGCATTCCGCCGGATATAAAACAGGTTCCTTTACAAATTGGGAACAACTGCGAGATCTCGCACGCCCGGGCAGCCTTGATTTATCCCTGTGTGTAAATACATCTGAGTCTCACGAACTTCCGATGGGTGAGAGCGATCGTACATTGACTAGCCTGGCATTAAATACACTTCAGCAGCAGCCGATGGATTTTGTTTTTCTTTACCTGGGAGGCGTGGATACCGCAGGACACAGATATGGCTGGATGTCACCGGAATATATCAGTGCGATCGAAAATGCTGATGGTTGCATCGAGCGCTTTCTGGCAGAATACCCTGAAGACGCAAGCGTATTCATTACTGCTGATCATGGCGGCACAGGTTTTTCGCACGGCAATGATTCTGAAGAGGAAATGCTTATCCCACTCGTTATTATCAATGGACAGTTGGCAAAAGGCGAAATCTACCAACACGTCAGCATCCTGGATATTGCCCCAACCATTGCGGTCTGTGCCGGAGTCAGCCCGCCGACCGAATGGGAAGGAAAAGCGCTGATATGAGAATTATATTCTTTAGATTGTGCAGACTCTGAAATCATTTGCACCCTGGAAAGACAAGGCGCTCTTTACGCCTGGGGTGCGTAGCCAGGCCTGGTTTGCCAACAGTTTGCAGCATGGTTGTTGAGCCAGAAGAATCTTATTTTGATGGCTACTGTCTCCGAGTGGCGCTCTCGAGTCGTATTGTATTGAACGGATTGACTAGCTGTCTTCTGGTTTTTTGCAGCGCTGTGAGCAGGCGCGAGCGGAAAAGGTAAGTTGTTAGATCTTTGTAGATGTGTCTTATTTGCTTGAATATCAATCCAGGATGGTTGTTCGGATGCCAGTAGCACTTTTTGATTTGGATTACACGCTGTTAGACGGGGATTGTGAGTATGAATGGAGTGCTTTTTTATTTAAGAACAACCTGGTTGATGAACAGTTTGTAGCTGGTATCGCCCGGTATTATGCCGATTACGAGAGCGGGTGTCTTGACATGCTTGCTTACGAATCGTTTTTATTACATCCGTTGAAACTTCTTTCAATTGAAAAAGTGCTTCAATTACGGGAGATTTATCTCGGTCATATTCGAGAATTGATTCGTCCGGTGCTCGTTGACCGGATGAATTGGCACCGTTCACAGCAGCATGAGTTACTGCTGATTACTGCAGCCAATGGCTTTCTGGCTGAACCGATTGCCGAAATGTTGGGTTTTTTAAACCTGATTTGCACCCAGGTTGAGATGAAGCAGGGTGCTTATACTGGGAATATCATCGGGGTTCCTGCTTTTCGGGATGGGAAGACCCAGTTGTTGGACCAGTGGCTTACCCGGCAAGGCTTCACGCTTGCCGGGAGCTGGGGATACAGTGATTCGCATAATGACTTACCTCTTTTGCAGAGAGTCGACCATCCGGTGGCGGTCAGGCCAGACTCAATATTAGAGAGATACGCCAGCCAAAATGGGTGGGAGATTATTGATGAATAACTGTGGGTTCTCCCCAGATTTGTGGGGGGAAAAATAATAATTTGCGCTGTCTGTGGCTTGTGCTTAACACGCACAGGGATTGCAGGGACGATTGTGGGTGTTTTTTATCACGAATAAATGCCGAATGGACGAATGACACGTAGTTTCTTTGGAAAATAGCGCGCAAAAGCGCTGCCAAAAACTTGCGTGGTGCGGCATGGTGGGTTAACGTTGACGCCCCGGAACAGCGCTGATTGATTGTCTCCCACTAATCTGATGAGAACCTAACTGTGTTTGGTTACACATTTATGCTGTATTCCCTCTAATTTGACGGGATATTTATGCGGTTGAGTGGATGGGTAAACCAATAACTGCCGGGTTAGCAAACGAGTACGTACTACATGCATTGCTGAGATCAGGTAAGGCGGCGTCCGGCGGCCCGTCCTTGGATAACTCGATCGAGAGCTTGCCAGAAAGGTTATAATCATTTTAGCGAGTCATTGCTGCTCTCCTGTTTTGGCGACGCAACCTATCGATGCTTCTGACTCACTTTGATGAAGGTCCAAGAATTGTATTATCTTTGACAATGCCAAATTTTTGTTTAGCTGTTTGCACTGCCGGTGGCTTGTGTTTAACAAGCGCAGTAATTTCAGGGGCCATTGCGGGTGTTTTCATTTCGAATAAGTCCGAATGGAGAATGCCACGAAGTTTATTTGGAAAAAAGCGCGAAAAAGCGCTGCAAAAAACTCGCGTGGTGCAGCAGGTAGATATTAAGTCGATGCATCAGAATAGCGCTGATTGATTAACTCCCACTAATCTGATGAGAGCCAAAATCTATATCCTTTGTATTTTCAAAAGACCGCCAATGAAGAGGCAAGATGCAGAACAAAATTAATGATTATGTTCGAGAACTGCAGTCCAAAGTCATTGGCGAAGTACACACGGATGAGGTCAGCCGTGTGTTATACAGCACAGATGCCAGTATCTATCAGGTTATGCCGCACGGCGTATTTATTCCACGTTCTTCTGAAGAAATCCAGACAGCGGTGCGATTG
>CAINXK010000265.1 GCA_903854805.1 uncultured Anaerolineae bacterium | reverse complement strand
TGAGATGAATGAAGCGCAGGCGATTGCCCACCTTGGAAGTTGGAAATGGGAAGTTGGTAAAGGAGAAATTTCCTGGTCGGATGAGATGTTTCGCATCTTTGGAATTGACAAAAACTCCCATACCGGTCGGCTCGGAGATGTGGCCCAAAAAGCGATGCACCCCGATGACCTGCATATCGTTTTGCCAGCCAACGCTGCAAATATCGCCGATGCGCCCTTCGAATATCGTATCATCCGGCCAGATGGCACGATACGTCTTATTCGGGCCAAGGCAGCCAACACAATTTTCGACCAGGACGGTAAGCCTACGTCCATGTTTGGAGTCGCTCAGGATATCACCGAGAGCAGGCAGTCAGAAGATGAAATCCGGCGCCTTTCCAAGTTTCCCGCCGAGAACCCAAACCCTGTCATGCGCATCAACCAATCCGGTCGCATCCTGTATGCCAACCAGGCCAGCCTGCCACTTCTGACAACCTGGGAGCGAGAGCCAGGGCAGGACCTGCCGGTTGACTGGTGTAACCGGATTGCCCTGGCACATGAAACCGGCCAGAGTATGGAAGTGGAAGTGGAATGCCAGGAACGTTTCTTCTCCTGTATCCTGACCCCTGTATCCGGAGAAGAGTATTTTAACCTGTATGGGATTGACATCACCGAGCGCAAGCACACCGCGGCACTACTGCGAGAGACGAACGAATATCTGGAGAACCTGTTCAACTACGCTAACGCCCCCATCATCGTCTGGGATACGCGCTTCACTATCACACGTTTTAACCACGCCTTTGAAAACATCACCGGTAGAAGCGCTGCTGAAGTACTGGGGAAATCGCTTGATTTGTTATTTCCGCCTGAGAGGATCACTGCCTCAATGGAACTCATCAAGAAAACATTGGCGGGTGAGCGTTGGGAAGTTGTCGAGATTGACATCCAACACCTGGACGGCTCAATCCGCACTGTGCTCTGGAATTCAGCCACCCTGTTTACTCCGGATGGCAAAAACCCGATCGCCACTATCGCCCAGGGCCAGGATGTCACTGAGCGCAAACGAGCAGAACGATCCAAGATTGAAAGCGAGCAGCGCTTCCATCGCACGATGAACAACATGGAAGAAGGCATAATGTTGCTTGATTATGACTGGACCTACATCTACATTAATAAGGCGGCGGAGATTCAAGGGCAGCGCCCGGCTGGTGAGCTGCTGGGAAAGACAGTCATGGAATGCTGGCCTGGCATCGAATCCACGGATTTCTTCAAACTGGAACAAGAAGTGATGCAAAACCGCATCCCGAAACAGGTTGAAGACTCTTACACTTTATTGGATGGCAAAGAACACTGGTTTAACTGGCATATTCAGCCCGCGGTAGAAGGTCTGCTGATCATCACGGTGAACATTACCGAGCGCAAGCAGATTGAAGCAGAAATGCGCCAGCTCAATTCCGAACTGGAACAACGAGTAGATGAACGTACGCGTGAACTGCGCAATACCCAGGAAAAACTCGTACGGCAGGAGCGTCTTGCCACTCTGGGCCAACTGGCAAGCAGCGTGGGACACGAACTGCGTAACCCACTGGGCGTCATCTCAAATGCAGTTTATTACCTCAAAATGTCCCAGCCCGATGCAAGTGACAAAGTCCGGGAATACCTGGGCATCATCGAAAAAGAAACCCGCGCATCCAATAAGATCATTACCGATTTGCTCGATTTCACCCGGTTAAAAACTGTTTTACGGGAACAAGTCTCTGTTCCAGATCTGGTCAAAAATGTATTGGCTCGCTATCCCACGCCGGCTTCTGTGGCTGTCACACTAAACATCCCAAACAACCTGCCAAAAGTGTTTGCCGATCCACACCAGATGGAACAGGTGCTGGGCAACCTGGTGGTCAACGCCATCCAGGCGCTGGAAACAGAAGGAAAACTTGCGCTTACGGCCGTTGTGCAAAGTAATTGGGTCATCATAGAAGTACAGGATAACGGAACGGGCATTCTGCCGGAAAACATGCCCAAACTTTTCGAGCCACTCTTTACAACCAAGACCAAGGGAATTGGGCTGGGACTGGCCATCAGCCGAAAACTAACCGAGGCCAATGGCGGCCGGATTGAGGTTACAAGCGAGCTGGGAAAAGGCAGTATTTTCAAGTTGGTCTTGCCAATTCACAATCCAGAAACAATCCCAGATCCGGCATATCAGCCCGAATCTCCAGCGAAACGGGACGAGGAGCAAAAATGAATAAAAAACTACATATCCTGATTGTCGACGATGACCTGGCGATAACCCGCACTTTGGGCGACATACTTTCATTATCCGGCCACGAGATAGTGACAGTAAATTCTGGCGCCGATGGCCTCGAAAAAAGCCTTGAACAGAAATTTGACTGCGTCTTGACCGATGTACGCATGCCAGGCATGGATGGGATCGAATTCCACCGCCAACTACACCAAACCCAACCTGGTCTGCCAGTAGTGCTGATGACCGCCTTCGCGGCCGATGAAATCATCGTCCAGGGGCTGGCAGAAGGAGTGGTGGGTGTCGTTGATAAACCGCTGAACATAAACCATTTATTGTCTTTCTTCGACTCTTTGGCCAGGAACCAAATCATTGCCATTGTGGACAACGACGCAGCTTTTTGCAAAACCCTGGGTGAGATCCTGCGCCAGCGCAACTTCCGCGTGTCGCAATTCAGCGACCCGCCAGAGAACGTGGAATTGATCGCATCCGAATCTCAGGTAATCCTGCTGGATTTAAACCTGAAGGGAATCAGCGGGCTGGATATGTTGAAAGAGATCCGCGCACGCTACCCTACTCTGCCGGTCTTGCTGGTGACAGGTTATGGTCACAAGATTGCAGAAACCATCCGGGCCGCGCTGGAGATCGGAGCCAATACCTGCCTGTACAAACCTCTTGAGATTTCTGACCTGTTGGAGAAATTGAGCCGGTTCCAATTGGACCGTTTGCGTGGTGCCCTTGATAATTAAGCCGGCAGGCGTCAAGCGTACTGATATGGAGTATAAAAATGGATGAGCGGATCCCTCGAATTCTAATTCTGGATGATGATCCCAGCCTGCTGGTAACTTTGCGCGATATCCTCAAAGACAAGGGCTTCGAGCCGGTTCCCGTGCAAACCGGGGCCGCGGCGTTGGCCCAGGTTGAACAGCAGCCGGTTGATGTAGCCCTGATCGACTTGCGCCTGGGAGATATCTCAGGCCTGGAAGCGTTGCAAGGTATCAAGACCCGCTGTCCGAAAGCCGAGTGCATCCTGATGACCGGTTATGCTTCGCAGAGTTCAGCCATCGAAGCCATTCAGCTAGGTGCGTATGGCTTTTTCCAAAAGCCGTTTGACATGGAAGAGCTGCTGCTTTCGATCCATCGGGCGCTTGAAAAACACAATACCGAAGAAGCACTCAGG
>CAINXK010000264.1 GCA_903854805.1 uncultured Anaerolineae bacterium | reverse complement strand
TGATTAACCGCCCCTTCTCACACCACCGGACATGCGGGTCCGCATCCGGCGGTTCAACAAGAATAATGCAGTACGGAGTATCGCTCTTCAATGCTCTCAAGCCCTGTGCGACGACAAAAGGCGTCGCACAGGGCTTCGTATACTACAGGCGTTCGGGACATGTGCCACGGACTTTTCCCAACTGCTCCAAGGGCGGCTCGTTCTTTGGGTACTCCAAGTTTTCGTAGCTCTTGATAGCGTGTTGTGCCCCGTTTCCAGCGCTTCCAGACCATCTGTCTCAGCCTCTGCCTTATCCATTCATCCAGTCCCTTATACACGCTCGACGTAATCGCCAGCAGGTAGTAACCTATCCAGCCGATTACATACTGGTTCACACTTTTTACGATGTCTTCCAGCTTGCCTGACCGGGTACGCTTGGTCACTTGCCTTCCGCTAGTGGTTGGCGCAATCAGCCTCCACAAAAGTCTTTCACTTTCTAGTCAACGCCCATGCTGGGCGCACTAAAAAACCAGCGCACTGAAACGTGCGCTGGTAACCTTAATTACGGATCTTATTTCTGCCTGATCAGCCTGGCTGAATTGCCCATGATGCCAATATCCGGCAACGATTGCGCAGCGGCAGCCAACACAGGCGGGAGGAATCCAAATGCTGCCAGGGTTAACCCCACAATGTTATACAAGGCCGTAAACCCCAGGTTCATTTTGACAATTCTCATCGTCCTCTGTGCAATTCTCAGCGCTTCAGGGATGAGAGCCCAATCATCACGCATCAGGGCAATATGAGCAGCCTCAATCGCTACATCCGTTCCCGCTGCGCCCATTGCAATGCCAACATTTGCCTGGGCCAAGGCTGGCGCATCGTTGACACCATCCCCTACCATCACAACAATGTGCCCTTGGGACTGGTATTCTTTCACAATCGCAATCTTGTCCTCCGGCAGAAGCCCGGCGCGGTAGGAAACACCCAGTTTTTCCGCCAAGCTAGAAGCAGTGCGCTCATTATCGCCCGTGAGCAATTCTATCTTTCGAATTCCAAGCGACCGAACGGCTTCCAGTGCGGCAGGAACCTCTGGGCGTAGGGTATCCGCCGCCGCAAAGATGGCTGCCGGTGCGTCGTCCAGCTCCATGAATAGTAAGGTTTTCCCCTGCGCTTCGAACGCCAGGGATTGTTCGAGACTTTCAAATGTCGGGAGCAAGCGGCGGTTTCCTACAACCAGCTTGTGCCCTTCAACTTGGGCTTGCACACCCTGACCGGGAATCGCGCGGAAATCCAACGGTTCTCCAAGTGAGATGTTTTCAGCGCGCGCCAGCGCGCGCAAAGACTCAGCCAGTGGATGTTCGGAATAGCGTTCGGCAGTGGCCGCAAGATGGACCACATCAGCGTGTGACATGCCATTGAGCACGATAACATCCGTCACCTGCGGTTGACCGAGCGTCAGCGTTCCGGTCTTGTCAACCAGTAAGATATCTGCGCGGGCAAGAAGTTCGAGATATTTGCCACCTTTGATAAGTAATCCCCGTTTGGCGCTAGCGCCGATGGAGGCGAGCATGGCGACGGGTGTGGCCAGGGCAATTGAACAAGAACAGGCTACCAACAAAACTGCAGCAGTCGAGAGCGGGTTGCGGCTGAACAGGAAGGTCAATGCCGCGATTCCGGCAACAATGGGTAAGTACCAGGCGCTGAATTTATCGGCGAAACGCTGCACCTCGGCGCGGTTGGCTTCGGCTTCCTGTACCATTTTAATTACACGTCCGAAAGTCGTATCGGCTCCGATGCGTTCGGTCCGAACCCGCAGGCTTCCGAGTTTGGTAAGTGTGGCAGCAAATACCTTTGAGCCTGCAGCCACTTCCACCGGCATCGACTCGCCTGTAATTGCGGCTTGATCGATGGTTGCCTGCCCGGCAAGCACTTCTCCATCCACCGGGATTTTCTCGCCAGGACGGACAATGACGATTTCGCCTGTTTTTATCTGGCTGGCTGGTACTTCCTGTTCCACGCCTTCGCGTTCAACTCGGGCTGTTTGCGGCGCGAGTGCGGTCAATTCCTTGACGGCGCGGCGGGCGCTTTCAGTGGTGAAGTTTTCAACATAATCGCCCACGCGCATGAATAGAACAACGATCAGGGCGGTGACCCATTCACCCACTACCAGGGCGGCGATGACACCCAGCGTCATGAGCGTGTGGGAGATGACTTGGCGTTTGAACGTGGCGCGGATCACGTTCCGAAAGACCGGGTAGCCTCCTGCCAATACCAGCGCCAGGCCAAAAACGAAGGGGATGCGCGCATTGAGAAACATGAACAGCCCCATCCATTCACCTACAACGACGATACTGATTATCCCTGCGAATAGTCCCACGAGCAAGATGGTCAGCCGCCGGTTGAAATCAACTGCTGAAACGATGGCGGATGGTGGAGCGCTGGTTTCGGGAATACTGTACCCAGCGCCAGCAACGGTGGAGCGGATGGCGGTCATATCCACCAGCGTGGGATCCATCTCGATCAGTGCTTTTTCAGAACCGAGAAAAACGTTTACCTTCTGCACACCAGGCAACTTCGCGATGGCCTGTTGAACATGCTGGGTACATACGGCGCAATCCATGCCGGAAATCGGAACTTCGAGTGTTTGTATCTGGTTCATGGTTATGCTCCTGCTAAACAAATACCATTAAGCTTGAACCTGAATAAAATTCTCAATGAGCCCACAGGTGGCATTGAGCGATTGTTCTGGGTTATTTTTTCTCGAATAAGCTTTACAACGGTCTATAATTTGCTGTGAGGTAATCACTGCGTTTAATTTTTCAACCAGCGAAGCGGCGTTGAACTTATCCGGATTCAGGGCTACGCCGATACCAAGTTTCTCGACACGCGCGGCGGTATCGGGCTGGTCATGCGCCATTGGGCGAATCACTTGTGGAATACCAGTGGCAATCGCCTGAGCGGTTGTGCCAATGCATCCATGATGAACGAGAGCAACAGCATGCGGAAGTACCTGGCTGAAGGGTAAATATGCATAATATCGAATATCTTGTGGGATCTCATCTGGCAATTGTTCGGGATGCTGGGTCAACAGGATGCCGCGTCGCCCAAGCTTTTGACAAGCTCCGATACAATCCAGAAAGAATTGATTGGCATGCTTCATGGCAGTGCCAGGGTGAAGATGATCGGGGCGCTGCCTGCATTGAGGAATTCATTCACCTCATCTGGAATAGCATCCTGCTCACTTTGCTTGTCATAATAAACAAAACTGGTGAGTTTGGTTTGCGGAGACCAATCAGGCTGGGGTTGGGCAAACCAATCCGGGAATAAGCACAGGTTCAATTGCGGAGAGTGCATCCAGAGGTCAAATATTTTGCTTATGGCGGGCAACCCGAGCTTTTGTCTCAAGCGATTGATATTTGGCGCAAACAGTTTGTCCAACACCAGTGCGTCAATCAGATTAGGCACCCCGCGTTTCAAAAACGGGGGCATCCATACGGGCAATAATGGGAATTCATAAACGCTTCGCAGGGCGGCTGGTTATAAATGAACGGTTATGAATGGAAAACCTAACAGACAAATTTTGATAAAAGAAAACGATCAAACCGATTGAATTTTGCCCGATTGCAAGCCCTTGCGGTTGGAATAACCCGCTATTGGTTTGTACAATAAGCACAAAAAACCTTACCTTACTTTTTTTCTTCGGAGATTTTCGTAAACATTATCAAGGTTAAGACAAAGGCCAGGTGGGAAGTACATCCATGTCCAACTCGGATCGATGCCCGAGCACATATCGATAATAACCAGCAGAGGCGATCATGGCAGCATTATCGGTACAGTAGGCAAATTTCGGAATGTTGACCTTGAATTCGGTCTGATTCAGGAAGGCATCTCGCAAGGCTTTATTGGCAGAAACGCCGCCTGCTATCAAGATTTCGTGGACCCCATATTCACGAGCTGCCGCCAGCGTTTTCGTGAGCAAGGTTCCCACAACTGCCGCCTGGAAACTGGCAGCAATATCAGCCACTGGAATGGTTTTACCGGAAGCCTGCATCCAACGTACTTCGCGAAGTACAGCAGTTTTGATACCGCTAAATGAGAAATCCCAGGGCCGGTCGGTGTGCGCGCGCGGAAAGGTGAAGGCTTTTGGATCTCCAGTTTCCGCTGCTTTTTGTACGGATGGGCCACCCGGGTACGGCAAACCCAGTAAACGCGCTGTTTTATCAAAGGCTTCCCCAGCCGCATCATCCAGCGTAGCGCCCAGGCGGCGATAGGTCAGGTGATCAGTCATCAAATTCAACTCGGTATGCCCACCCGAGACAAGCAGCGCCAGAAGCGGGAACTGCGGCGCAGGTGTAATTTCTGCACTTCCCGTACCATAACGCCCGCCTTCATCGTATACCCAGGATGAGTAAATATGGCCCTCAAGATGGTTGACGCCAATCAAAGGTTTACCTGAGCCAAGTGCAAGTCCTTTGGCTGCATTTAAGCCAACGACTAACGAGCCTGCCAGACCAGGCCCACGGGTCACTGCAATGGCATCCACATCCGAAAGACTGAGGTGAGCCTGAGCAAGCGCCTGTTGAACAACCGGCACGATGCTCAGGACGTGCTGGCGCGAGGCTACTTCAGGAAACACGCCACCAAAGCGAGCGTGAATCTCCATTTGTGAAGCGACCACGGATGAGAGTAATACACGTCCGTTTTCGATGACTGCGGCCGCAGTTTCATCACAGGATGACTCGATGGCCAGAATGCGGGCAGATGGTAAGTCAGTCATAATCAATATTAACCTGTTCTTGTTGATTCGGATTTATATCCAGAATACCTGAAATCCAGGTGGGATTCTATGATCGAATCATACCATATTCACTTTA
>CAINXK010000263.1 GCA_903854805.1 uncultured Anaerolineae bacterium | reverse complement strand
CCCGAAGAAATGCCCGAGTTTGCACTGACAGCTGGTCAGACCGTGATCGATGTGCTTGTGGCTGCCGGGCTGGTGAGCAGTAAATCTGATGGCCGGCGCATGTTGGAACAGAAGGGTGTTCGCCTGGATGGTGAAGTACTGGAAAAAGCAGATGCGGCTTTCCCACACCCAGGTGTACTGCAAGTCGGCAAACGTCGCTTTGTACGCTGCGTGTAGGTAATGATCTACTGATCGATTGTTGGGTTGCGTTCGTCAAGGTTGTTTACCAAAATCATGATTAATCAGCAGTCCCTACCCTATTTTTTGTAACAAAAAAAGACCAGCGTTAGCTGGTCTTTTTTATTTGAGGCGACGATGGGATTTGAACCCATGATGAGGGTTTTGCAGACCCTTGCCTTGCCACTTGGCGACGTCGCCAGGGTATATAACATTTTGGCTGGCACTCAATGGCTCGCCAGGAACCATCATGCCAGCCGTTTACTGGAAACCAGAGCGGGCGATGGGATTCGAACCCACGACCTTCTCCTTGGCAAGGAGACGTACTACCGCTGTACTACGCCCGCATTCGGTGATTACTGCCACATGCTACTGAGAACACTGTCCAAACGGTTCTCTTTGTATCTTTTTTCACGTTAATTACCGAAGCCCAATTTTACAGGCACAATTTATTTCTGTCAAGGAAGGATGTGCCCGGAAAACATGATTTTCACAAAGTCGTTTGTTGCGGAAGACTTTTAGATTTTGGGCTAATTACCTTTGCGAGGCTTTGCCCAGGCG
Source organism: uncultured Anaerolineae bacterium (assembly GCA_903854805.1). The sequence goes on along the minus strand of CAINXK010000263.1, from coordinate 6,130 downwards.
TAAAAAAGTTGGGCGGCAGATGGTGTTTCTACAGATATTAATCTAAAGAATAGATCAGCAGGGGTTCGGGTTTGGATTGGGTTGGGTTCGCAGGTGGTTTCTTCCGGGTGGATATTTTTGCGCTTATTTGTGCAAAGATATCCACAACAAATCCATGCTCGATTGTTTTTAGAAGGATTTTGTAAACATTATGGACTTTATTTTTAAGTTTTGCTTATGTCAATATTTTTGATTCTCCCCAGGGTAGTGGGGAAAAATATCTAATCTACGCTGTCTGAGGCTTGTGCTTAACACGCACAGGGTTTGCAGGGGCGATTGTGGGTGTTTTTATCACGAATAAGTGCCCAATGGACGAATGACACGCAGTTTCTTTGGAAAACAGCGCGCAAAAGCGCTGCCAAAAACTCGCCCGAGTAGCAGAACCAACCTGGTCCAGTGCTAAAACGAAGAGCGAGTGAGTAAATAATAGCACAAATAGAATATTTGTGCTATTATTGGGGTATGAATTGCCTTGCATATCCTTCCTCGCTGGCCAATGCGGGCACTCAGAAAAATTTTATTCTGGGCTGGATCTGGCTGCCAGTTTTTTCTGCTCTGCGAACCTGGGTATTCCCACCAGGTCGGTTCCGGTTTTTGGGGGAAGTGCTTGCAGTTGGAGAAAGCCCATAACTTGAAGAAACCAGAATAAACCCGCCCTGATCCAGCATGTTAATCTCCCCCAGAACCTTCGCCAGGCCAGGCCTGGAGGATGTCATCATCGCTCTCACGATCGAACCTTTTACCTGGTTGAAAATTGGTAAAAACAAAAATGGCTGGTTTTAGAAGCATATTAGTGATGGAGAGTACTTGAAAGATGAAATATCTCGTTGTGTTTGTTCTATTGGCAGTCCTGGTGATCATTTTTGCCGCGACGCTGACCCATTCATATATTGGCACTGCGGTTTACGACACGATAGAATCGATGTCTTTTCAACAAGCGAATGACCAGATCCAGGCACGCGGACAGAATCAGGCCGAATGGAAGCTTCAACAAAACGAAAGAGAGTTGAAATTATCCGAGCGCCAGCAGATCTCGGGGGCTATCGTTAACGGATGGAATACATTCCTGCCCTGGGTGTTTGGTATAGGCTCAGTTTGCCTGTGTATGGTTTTCCTATCGACGGCTCGGGCGGTTGCTGGCATCAGCGAAGCTGCCGCAACCAGGGCACAGCTTGTATCCCGGCAGATCCCAATGGATCCAGAGACTGGCAGCTTCCCTTTATTGATTTCTGAAGATGGCAAGTATCTGCTTGATATCAATAGTTATGCGTCCATGGAGATTGGGCGGGAATATCAACCTCAATTACAGTTTGTCGACCGGGCAAACCGTCTCAGGCGATTGACGATCATTGGTTATAGTACTGCGCACTCCACGAAGGGCGGCCCGGAAATCATTTTTCCGGCTTTGGAAGAAAAATACGAATAAGCTAAATCAAAACGCTCCCATTTGGGAGCGTTTTGATTTAGCTTATCTATTGGCAGGTCCCGGCAAATTTTGCCGAGTAGTGCCGAGAGACAGAATCGAACTGACGACACCGCGATTTTCAGTCGCGTGCTCTACCAACTGAGCTATCTCGGCCAAGGTATATTCTTTTGTTAAGCGGTCGTGATTTTACACGTTGTTGAGGAGATTGTCAAGCTACTTAGCCGGGCAAAATTGAGTCCCACAAAATTCGCCTAATTCGGCATTTACAGCTCACTTTTTATATCACGGCATGTGTCCAACTCCAATTGCATGGAAATCTGGCTTTCAAAAAACCATCTAAAAAATGGAATGGTTTGCTTCGAAAGGTTTACGAAAGAGTACCGATATGTGTATTGGAAATCTGGAAAAACAAAAGCTCGAGATTCGGTGTAGGCTGCCGCTTTCCACATGTCATTGAAACCATTCTGAAAGCTGATACAATATCCATATGGACGAACCAGCTCTGATCCACGCTGCCCAAACTGGTGACCTGGATGCCTTTAACGGCCTGGTCCTGGCATACCAGAGCATTATCTACAACACTGCTTTGAGGATCATGGGTGACGATTCTCTGGCGTCAGATGCTACACAGGAAGCTTTTATTTCTGCTTTCCGTTCTCTTAATAGTTTTCGTGGGGGTTCTTTTAAAGCCTGGTTGATGCGGACAGTCACCAACGCCTGTTACGATGAACTTCGCCGTCAGAAGCGGCGTCCGACCGTTTCCCTCGAACCTACCAATGATGATGACGAAGAAATCGAATCACCACATTGGCTGGCTGATGTTTCCATGACCCCTGCGGAGAAGTTTGAAGCGGATGAATTGGAACATGCCATCCAGCACTGCCTGGAAAGCCTGCCTGTTGATTTCCGCATGGTGGTTGTACTGGCTGATATTCAGGGGATGGATTATTCGGAAGTCGCTAGTTCGATACGAGTGCCCTTGGGTACGATTAAAAGCCGTCTGGCGCGGGCTCGTTTGCGTCTGCGTGAGTGCCTGCAAGGATTTGGGGAACTTTTGCCCGCAGCATACCGTCTTGAGAACGAGAGTCATCCATGACCCAACCTATCTCTTTCCGTGATGCTGAACTTATATCTGCCTACCTGGATGGTGAGCTGCCCCAGGCTGAAAAGGCGCGTCTTGAATTGCGCTTTAAAAGCGATTTGCAGCTGCGTGATCTTTTGGATGAGCTAAGCCAGGCGCGCGTGCTGCTGCGCAAACTGCCTGCCCGGCGCGTGCCGCGGAATTTTATGCTGACACCCAAAATGGCCGGGTTGAAACCGCCATTGCAACGTGCTTTTCCTGTTTTTCGGCTGGTTTCTGCGCTGGCAACTTTTCTTTTCTTTTTTGTTTTTGCCGCCAATCTGTCGGTGCCTGCGCTATTGGTAATGCGTGCATCTGCACCCGCACCGGTTTTGGGAATAGGCGGTGGCGGCGGTGGTGGTGCAGCTCCTTCTGCCATGGAGGCTGCCGCCCCAGCCGCTGAGCCTCAATTGGATGCTGCCGCAAATTTGACTTCCACCCCCGAACTGCGCGTGATGGCGGTTGCACCTACGCAGGGTCTGGATGTGCCGTCTGCATCAGGGGCGCCCCTGGCTCCCAATCTTCCAGCTGATCCGGGAGCTCTTGCTAAAATAAGCCCTGTCATTCCTGTTCCTGATCAATCCGTCCCGGCATCCATCCCCATTCAGCTGCCGGTTTCGGCGGGGTTGCAGTTTGGTTTACTTGCTCTGGCTGTGCTGAGTGGCGGGGCTGCTTATGTGATGCAGGCTCGCTACGAACAAGGCTGGTATCGATCCAAAGCCATTAAGCCAGTCAATCCTGGGGTGGGCAGGATCGTTGTTCTTATGCTCGTGTTGCTGGCGGTCGCCGCTTTGGCAATCAGTATCCTGTTTATCTCTCGCGCCAAATTTTATGCGCCGGTACCATTTTCGCCGGGTGCTGGCGATAAGGGGTCTTTGACTGGGGGCGATAAAGGTGGTGGCAGCCCGTTCGGGGCGCAGGGTTTCAGTCTGACACCCGGATTGGGTTTTAACTTTTCCGCAATAAACGAGGCCGGGCTGACTACCGGGTTTGATTTCCCTGCGGATGTCTTCCCCGGTGAGATGATGGTTTCATACATTCCTGGTTTGCCAGGTACTCCTCCAGACGGGCTTTATTTCCCCAACCAGGCTTTCAGTCTTATTCCCGCAGATAAAAATGTCGAGCCTCAGACCGCCTTCAGCATTACACTGGAATATGGTGATGCCCCGGCCGATACGATCGCGCTTTACTGGTGGTCTGGTTCGCAGTGGCAGGATGCTGCTGAGACCTGTAACCCGGCCTCGAGTTATGAGCGTACGCCGGATGCCAGGCGCTTCAGCCTGGTTGTCTGCAAAATGGGCAGTTTTGTACCAGTGGTGCCATAAGCTGGCCGGTACAAAAGTCTATTTTGCCAGTGCCTATTTGAATTCAAACCCCGATAATTGTTTTTCCAGGTGATTCCATGCGTTCTGATACGATCAAATTCTGCCCACGTTGCGGCACTCCAATTACCACTCAATATCATTATGGGCAAGATCGACCGGTCTGTCCGGGCTGTGGTTGGATGTACTTTGCTGACCCCAAGGTGGCAGCTGCAGTGCTGGTTGAACGTGATGGGCGTATTTTACTGGTTCAACGCGCAAATGAGCCTCACAAAGGGTTGTGGACCTTGCCAGCGGGGTTTGTGAACGCCGGAGAGGATCCTGCGCTGGCTGCGGCGCGTGAGTGCCTGGAAGAAACTGGTCTGGAGGTTGAGATCACAGGCATTCTCGATATTGTGGCCGGCCGGGAGCATGCGCGCGGGTCAGATTTTGTCATTTTCTATCGAGGCCTGGCACCCCGGGGTGAAGCTCAGGCCGCTGATGATGCCGCCGCGGTGGGTTGGTTTGGACGCGCCAGCCTGCCTGAATTGGCGTTTAAATCGACTGGCTATATCCTTACCCGCCAATAATTACACCAGTATTCCGGAGGCCTATATGTCTGCGGTTTCTCAAGTTCGTCCTTCCCCAATTGCAGGTACATGGTATGAAGGCAATCCACAAGCTTTGGCGCTTGCTGTGGATGGATATATTTCGGCTGCCAGGCTACCTGAATTGCCTGGCGAGGTGCTAGCAGTTATTGCGCCACATGCCGGGCATCGCTACTCGGGTGCAGTGGCTGGTTATGCCTTCGCAGCTGTTAAAGACAGCTCCCCGGCCCGGGTGGTTGTGCTTGCTCCCATGCACCATCTTTATCCGTATGAATTTATTACCACCGCACATGCTGCTTATGCCACGCCTTTGGGGGAGATCCCGGTGGACCGGGCGTTTATCAATGATCTGGATCAAAATTTGAAAGCGCGCCTGGGCTACGGTTTGACTGCTGTGGCGAATGATCCTGAACATTCCCTGGAAATCGAACTGCCTTTTTTGCAAAGAGCCCTGGTATCGAACTTTTTAATTGGACCGGTCATGCTGCGCCAGCAAACGCGTGAATCTGCCCGCCATATGGGCGAGGCTTTGGCTGAGACCGTTGCTGGCCGGCCGGCTCTGTTGGTTGCATCCAGCGATCTTTCCCATTTTCATAATCAGGCAGCTGCCATGGCTTTGGATGCAAGTATGCTGGCCCAGGTGGAGGCGTTCTCTCCGGATGGCATATTTGATCTTGAAGAAAAGGGTGGGGGGGAAGCTTGTGGGTATGCGGCGCTTGCAGCCGTTTTATGGGCGGCAAAAGCGTTGGGTGCGGATACCGTCAGGTTGCTAAATTATGCAACTTCTGGTGATGTAACCGGTGATTACAAGCGCGTGGTTGGTTACGGCGCGGCAGTGGTGCTGAAGACCCGCTAGATCTGCCGGCAGGCTGACTGGCTTATTCTTTTTGCAGAATCCTGAAAGAAATTCCACCCAAAATCAACGGTATCCAAAAGGTGATGCCGCGATACATAAGCGTGATGATCACAGAATCTTCCCAGGCCACGCTAAGAGATGTGAGCGCGAGGGGCAAAAGCGTTTCCACCACGCCGATGCCATAGGGTGTGGGTGAGACGATCAGAAAGAGGTAGGCTGAAGCGAATCCAGCGACGATCGTTCCAAGTGAAAACGGCACATCGAAAGCCAGGAAGGTCATCCCCAGGATCATTGTTTGCAGAACTTTGCTATTCAGGGCAAACATGAATGGGGTCAGGATACCGCGGTGCTTGGTGCGCAAAATCGACAGACCACCCGCCACTTCCACTCCAAATTCATGCGCGGCAATTTCGTGAAAATATTCCTTGTGCATAAATGGCCAGAGAGCCTGGTTGATGCGGTGTGCCATCCAGCCCAGGATCCGTCCCAAGCGCTCACTTGAATGCGAGCCGATGTAGATCAAAGTCCCCAATCCCAGGACAATTCCGATCATAATAAATGAGGCAGTCATCTCGCCCGGTTTTAGATCGTTGCGCCGGAAAAAAACCACCCAGCCCATCCCCAGAATTACCATGAAGGCAGAGTATTCCAGAAACAGGTACAGAGCCCCCACTGCAGCAGCCAACCCGCGCGGGTGCCCACGTTTTCCGGCATCGTCCACGAAAATTGCTATGCCGCCGAACCCACCGCTGGGAGCGACAACATTGATAAAGCTGGTGG
>CAINXK010000262.1 GCA_903854805.1 uncultured Anaerolineae bacterium | reverse complement strand
GGAGTAAATGCTCCAGGAATTCCGCCCGTCACTGTGGCGCGCTCAACACGGAAACCGATCTCATTGTTGGAGTTATCGGTCCAGGTCAGGCCTATCTGGCTCGCGCTGACTGGAGTGGCAACCAGGTTAGTTGGGGCTATGGGTGCAACATCAGGTGTCGTGACTGTTGCAGTGTTGGAAGGTAGCAGCGAATCGCCGACTAGATTGAATGCGAACACCTGGTATGCATAGGACGTCAGAGGCGCGGCCGTCAGGTCGTTGTAAGTGCTGCTGTTAATACCGGTCGTGGCGATCCCAGCAAATGGACCAGGGGTTCCAGCGGTAACTTCTGCGCGTTCGATGCGGTAACCTGTTTCGTTGATGGCGTTGTCGGTCCAGGCTAAATTCACCTGAATTCCGCTGATCGCCGTCGCTGACAGATTAGTTGGTGTTTCTGGGAATTGAGGAAGGACGGTAACTTCATTGGAAACCGTTTTGCCTGCGGCGTTGAAGGCTATGACACGATAATGATATGTCTCGGCCGGGATCAAGCCTGTATTGCTAAAGCTGGTTGCATTGGCAAGCGCTTGTGCTATCGGCGCGAAATTGCCAGCGCCATCAGCTCGTTCAATTTGATAGCCGATTTCACCCGCTGGGTCGCCCCAGGTTGTGGGATTGAGATAGTCCACCGGAGTGCCATCGGTCCAGGAAAGGTTGATGGGTGCTCCAGAGCCGCCCGATGCGCTCAGGACAGGCGCAGCCGCCAGGGCACGCGACACATTTAACTTGATCGGCCGCATCATATCCATTTCTTCATGGCCGAGGATGTGGCAGTGCCAGACATACTCCCACCCGAAGTTGACCATTTGATTGGTGATGCCGGGGGTGATTGGATTGCCAAGGGCATCCGTGTTGTTGAAGCCCGATGCATCGCCAATCGGCATGGCGGGGTTGAGTGGTCGGATACTGTCGGGCAAACCGAAGGGACTCTTTGGAACGATCGGACGCAGAGCTACGATGGTATCTTCGAGAGGGCTGACCCTGACTGTGTCCTTCCAGCCAAGTTCGTTTGGATCTGGCTTGATGATGATGTTATCCCATGTGACGCGGTTGATCACCTGCACGTTGGCCAAATGGAAGTGGAGCGGATGGGTATCCACGCCGTTGTGCGTGATCTTCCAGATTTGAGTTCCATCAGCAGCCGTTGAGATGGGGGTTACTTTGAGGCTGCCAGAAGGCAGCTCGATCCCATTGATAATTTCGGAGGCCGGATTTATGTATGGGTAGAGGATGATGTTCTGCGTGAGAGGTGTGGCCCCAGGGGCTTCAAGCCCCATATTCGCGCTCATCCGGCCGTATTCATCGAAGACGGCTGAGTTCATTTCGTCGTGGATGCCCTTGTTCTCAAACGGCATTGTCATCGTTGCGCCTAAAGCCCCGTTTAACAGGGTGTTGAAGGTCAGGGACATGTCGTTGATTCTGGCAAATCCATCACGGGGAGCCGTGTTGCGGAAAGTAGTGCCGTAGGCAGAGTTATAAGCGCCCTGACCGACGACGATCGGGTCTTCGGAAGATTCGAACACGCCAGCTGGTTTTCCGTTCGCATCGAGGTGGTGCGCGAAGGCGGCATTGAGGGGCGCCATATTGAAGGCTTGCGCAGGGGTCGATGCGGCTATTTTGACCTGCATGATGGTGCGAGTGTTGGGACCATAACCGGGCAGGGTGGTTGGAGCGCCACCTGAACCAGTCATATCAGGGTCACCGGTGTAATAGTCGTAACCTGCGACGCGCGCGGGGAAGGCAGCGGGAGCGTCATTGTATAGGATCAGGGTCTTGCCTGCGTACTTGGAGAAGTCGACGATGACATCGCCTCTTTCGGCAGGAGCGAGCAGCAGCGAATGCTTGTCAACGTTGCCGACATCGAATCTGGTTGGATTGGTGATCCAGGTGGTTGGCTGGTGTCCGGAGATAACCGTCGGGGCCGGTAGGAAGCCGCCTTCGGTGCCGATCTGAACCCAATCGGGTCCGGCTGGGCTAAAGGCCAGGTCGGGCTGTGGGACTACATCCGGGTTGGTTTGGGCAATCTCCAGATCGGAGGGGTTCAAGGCAACTTCGCTCAAAGTTCCTGTTCTGGGGTCAGCGACGTACCATTGCAAGTTCCAGAAGCGGTCGTTGGCGGCATTCAGAATACGGAAGCGGTAGGATTTCGGATCCAGAGTGGTGGTGGGGTAGGCAGTTCCATTGACAACAGGCGTGTCATTGAAGGCTTCCATGCCAACCGATACGTTCGGGACGCCAGGGATCAATGGCGGTTCGCAGAACTGGTTGCTGCCATCCGGGAGGATAACCTCGGAGTCGCAGTTTGGATCAAAGTATGGATTGGCGATGGGGCCAAATTTGGGCGTAGCGGGTGGCCAGAAATAAGGGCCATACATCCAGCGGCCGAAATCACTTTGTCCTGTGCTGGAGCCTGGATTCTGAGCCGGCATCATAACATGCGGCACCCATAGGCTGCCCTTGCCACCCCAGAGGCTGGTGTTCCAGGTGGGGTCTTCTTGTGCAAGCTGAGCTGCATCTGGCACAAAGGTCTTGTCTTGAATAATGAGCGGGATGCCGTAGCCCAGGCCAGCCAGCGGGCCAGCCATCAACGCGGCTTCGGCAGCGTCTGTGAGTACGTAGCCTGCGGCTTCGCCAGCATAGACGTTCAGGCGGGTGATGCCCCAGGAATGATCGTGGTAAAACATCAAGCGCGCGCTTTGCTGGTTGGTGTAGAAGAAGGTCTGTGCGCCAGGACCGGGATCGGGCATATCCGGTACATTACTGACGCTGACACCTTCGGGATAGGATGTGTTTTCACCAGCGGGTGTGATCCACTGGTGTGGAGTTCCGTCGCTGATCCAGGGGGTGATGCCACCATGCAAGTGAAGCGTGGCGCGGTTCTGGGTATAGCACAAGTCTGGATTGCCCGCGTTGAAGCCCTGGTTGCACATCGGGTTGCGGACTTCATCGTTGACAGAGCCTTGATCCATTGGAGCAGGCATGTTGGATAAAGGACCCATACCTGAGCCCATCACGGTGGTATCGACGGGGATGAATAGGTCTCCTTTAACGCCGGTGGGGAGCAAGTTGCGGAAAAGGATGCGAACTGGGCGATCTTTGGTGGCGATGATTGTCGGTCCCAGGTAATGCGGCTGGTCAACGCCGAAATAGCCGTTGATGGCAGTATCTGGTCCATTCAGGTTGGCATTGCTGAGATTTACATGCGCGCCAGGAACAACGCCGGTAGCCAGCTGGACATAGCCGCGCAGCAGGGTTGGAGGCAGCGAAGAGTGCATCTTCATGCGGTATTGTACAACGGCGATCTCGTAGTAATCTGTGCCGGGATAGGTGCTGGTATCTGCGACGGCAAGCGGAATATACTGACCAAGGTTGTTTGCGCCCGCAGGTGTAAGACCGGGCAGGGTATCGACGAACTTCTTAATGCCGGGGGTCAGGTAGCCAGTGCCGGGGTTGGTGAGGCTCAAAGATGTGATCGAGCCGCCCGAGGTTGTGATCGTAGCTGTGGCGGAAGCGCCTGCCCCAGTGCCGGTTGTGTCTGTGATATCGACGATGGGTGCAGAGACGTAGCCCGAACCGAAGGAGTTAGGGTTTAAGCTGATGCCCGTGATCGATAATGTCGCAGTGACTGTTGCGCCGCTGCCGCCGCCAAAGTTTGGTCCCAACCCATCGGTGATGATGACTGTGGGGGCCGAGGTGTAGCCGGAGCCTGGCACAACTATCGTAACCGAATCGACCACGCTACCATTCATGGTGGCGGATGCGGTGGCCTGCGTTCCGGCAGGGTCATTTGGCTTGCTGATCTCGACCATTGGCTGAAGGGTGAAGCCGCTGCCTCCGCTTATGAGCGCGAGGCTGTCGACACTGCCCGTGGCGGTGGCCGTGGCATCTGAAGTCGCACCACCACCGGTGATGGTGACAGCGGGAGTGCTATAGCCAGCGCCGGGCAAGTCGACGGTGATGGCATTGACCACGCCGGAGTAATCGACCACTGCACTGGCTGTGGCAGAGCTGCCCGAGCCGGTGATCGTGACGGTTGGCGCGGACGTGTATCCGCTGCCAGGAGCCGTGATGGCAATGGCAGAGATGCTGCCGGTAGCCGGGTCAACGGTGGCGCTGGCTTCGGCGCCCGTGCCGCTGCCGGTGATATTCACCTGCGCGTCGGGCTGGGTCAGGGGGCTGTTGGCGTAATTGGGAAAAGGCCCAAAGTAGTGGGGCACGATGGAAGGATCTGCTGCCAGGGCAAGATTGGCGTTATTGCTGTTTTTCTGAGTTAACAGGATGTTCTGCGCGCTCGCCTGGCCGGTGATGCCTCCCAAAAGCAGTGAAGCAATGATGAAAATTGAATTCAGGCTATTAATAAACTTGTGTTTAAACATGGTGATCTCCTTGGGGAACCGAGAAATGGTTTCTGGTGAAAATTAAAGTTAGTGGTGGTTTGTTGGTCGTTGGTGTTACCTCCTGTATTTGCTTAGGCTACTTAAAAAATTGCTCTATTAAGTAGCTTGAATTTACATGAAAACGCGTATCTTGTAATCCGTAAATCCCCACAAATTTTCATAATCTGAACCAAGTATTATTCCGTATAAAAATAGGTACCGGCTGGTAGAAACTACTAGCCGGTACTGTTGCAAAACCACAATTATTCAGAAAATGGGTATCAGGCACCCACCAGCTCGGGGTGGTAGCCAATTTCATTCGCGGCACTGATGATCTGCTCAATAGTCAGTAGATTTTCGTCGAAATCGACATCCAGACTCATTTTTTTATAACTTGCCGTGATGGATCTGACCCCGGGCAGTTCATCTTCGAGGCCTTCAAGATGCATGGAGCAGTTGGGGCAATGCATATCAGAAACGCGGAACGATTTTTTCATGGGGGTTCCTTGCTTGCAACGAATGCTGATGGGTAATTAATCCTCGTTGAAAACGATGTAGATGTCTGCAGTTGACCAGGCGCGGTCAGTCTGGAAGTCTCAAAAATATATTTATCAAGCTTCTCTAGCGCTGACTGATACAGGCATAGCACAAGCTTTGTTTAATGTCCGATTGTTCATAGGAAGATGATGGTTTCCAATGTTGATACTGCTCATTCCATGCTTGTTCAAGTATTCTGACTTCTCGCAGCTCACTGATCTCTGGGGAACCGTTTGTGCGAATTTGCGAGAGAAGATGATTAATATCTACTCCAATCTCTTGCCAGATCTGGTCTTGCTGCTGCGGGGATGCAAATGGGTCAAATCTTGATTGAGACCGGTTGGTGCGTCCGTACCAGTTTGGCAGGGCGGCCTGCCTTAGCCAGTTGGGAAAGTGGATGGCGAGTATTTCGGTTGTTTGAAACAGAGCCGTTCTGGCATACTCCATGCGGTTCACGATACAGAGAGTTGAGACGATCTGTAAACTTACAAATTCATCGTTGTCGTTGTCGTGAGGCGGGCCCAGCAGAACCAGTTGGTGGATCAATTTTTGAAATTCGATTTGGCTGGCTGTGTCCCGTAGAATTTGCTGGCGGAAATTACATAAAGCTGCCTGGCTAAACATGAGTGGGTGCAGCGGATAATGCAAGGCATATTTCCACTCAACGCGAGTGCGGACAGCATCCAGGGCTTGCTCATCATTCAGGCCCTCGACAAATTGGAAAAAAGTGACCATGGCAATTACAGCCTGCCTACCTATGGCAACATTTTCTTTTTTTGAGGGGTGATCCAGCTTGATGGATGCCAGTATCTCTTCGATATTGAGACCGACCTGGATATAAAAATTCCGAGATCCAAAAGCAGCGTTTGCAAGTCTGGCAGTATCGCGCGGGATGGGTGGAATCACCAAAGTGGGATTGGAATTAGTCGACATATACTTTCTGCTAGCCTCGCAACGGTTTTGTTGAACATTACAAATTTCTACAGCTTAAATTTACACGGAAAGGCCTGGTTTGTAATCCGTAAATTTCCACAAATAATTTGCACTTAACCTGGTATTTACCCGAATATAAAAAAACTCGCCTCGTAGAAACTACGTAGTAAATCCATGGGCTATTACGTGTGTTTAATCACGAATACGGTCGAAATGGATGAATGACACGAAACTTCTTTGAAAAATATAGCAAGAAAGCTCAGCTCAAAGCTCTTGCATAGCAACATGTCATAAGGAAGAGCAGCTACCGGCCTGACTGCATGACGCGCTTTGCGTGGCACGCAAGGGCAGGTTTGGCGGGTGTTCTTCTCGCTGCATCAATCCTTATTTCGTTATGCGCTATTGCAAAAAAAATCTATTTCACATCCAGAACAAATGCCACCTGTTGAGTCTCATTTTCATTGATAAACTCGAACCAGGTTTTGTACTTGCCAGGTTTGGGGAAGGTAATTGAAAACTGAAGTTTTTCGGCGTCGATAATCTCAGGTCTTAGAAAAGTTGTGAGCGATTCGTCCATGGCATACAAGACACAATGATTGCCGGATGTTAAACCGATCACATCTGACATTAGATTCCCTTGTGGATCTACCGCGTCAAAGCTGATATTTATGGGCTGACCGGATTTTAATGCGCCATCATATTTCAAAGTTAATGAAATATCGCCACTCTGTTGCGTAAGCGCAGCATTTGAAGGTAAGCTGGCGGACTGTGTTTTTGCTTTGCCAACATCAACTGGTAAAGTCAGGATTACTTTACTGCCGCCGTGTGGCACAAAATCCACGAAAACGACATACTGACCTTCTTTGGGGAACACGATAACTGGCATAATTTTGACAGGTTTGGCAGGGGCCTGGTGTTGAGCCGATTGCTTGGACTTCTGTGCCGTGGTTTGGACGGTCCCAGTCTGCGCCCCCATTCCCTGCATACCCATAAGGTTGATGGGGAAAGAAAGCGGATCTACGATCAGGGGATTTGCTTGCAGGAAAGAAATATCACGAGGCGCAACCGCGATATAGGCGAAATATAAATATTTACCAAAGCTCCTGGCCTCAAAATCGGTAACAGAATTGCCGAATTGATCGTAGATTTGGATGTCTAGCGGCATGGATGCTCCGGCGATAAGTGGCTTATCGTTGGCAAGCGCCAGGTGGTAGATTGCGAATGGAGCCAGGCCGTCCTGCTGAGGTCGTAACCAGCCGCGTGCAAAGCCAAAGAAAATGAGTAGAGTAACTACTGCTCCGGCTCCCAGGGGCGCGAAATCTAGCATCGTCCGCAAGCGGGTTTTGGGGACAGCTATCGAGCCAATCTTAGAATTACGCAGCCGCAAACTGTTCGAAACCACCAGGACGCTGCTAAATGCCATTGCGCCTGCCGCCAGCATTGGGTTTAGATAACCGAGCGCTGCGGCAGGGATGAGCACCACATTATAGAAAAACGCCCAAAATAAATTTTGTTTGATCGTGCCGAGTGTTTTCCGCGAAAGTGTAATTGCGCGCGCAACGCCACGCAGATCGCCACTCATCAGGGTTACAGGCGCAGCGGCCATGGCTATATCCGTACCGGTACCGATCGCGATGCCTACGTCGGCTTGAGCGAGGGCAGGCGCATCATTAACGCCGTCTCCAACCATGGCAACAACGACATTGCCGGCTTGCAGTTTTTTCACTTCCAGGGCTTTGCCCTCGGGTAGTACTTCTGCCAGCACACTGTCGATTCCAACCTGCTTTGCGATTGCTTCAGCGGTTTTTTGGTTATCGCCCGTGATCATCACCACCTTTAACCCCATGCGCTGCAGGTCTGCGATGGCTTCCTTTGAATTTTCTTTGATGGTATCTGCAACCGCAATAATTCCGGCAGCCTGGTTGTCAATCGCGACCAACATTGCGGTTTTTGCGCTGGATTGAAGCCGTGCCACTTCGGATGCGAGCTGCCCCAATTCGATGCCGCGCAGTTGGAACATGCGCATGTTCCCAATCATCACGCTTCTTCCTGCAATTTCGGCCTGCACACCTTGCCCGGGTTCAGCTCTAAATCCGGCTGAATCTAGCAGCTTCAACCCGCGGGTTGTCGCCTCGGCCCAGATGGCCTCGCCGAGTGGATGTTCACTGCCCTGTTCCACCGATGCGGCGAAACGCAATAACTCATCCTTGCTTATTGATGTATTTCTGGCAACCACGATATCTGTAACTGCAGGCTGTCCTTTTGTGATTGTCCCGGTTTTATCCAAAACGACAATATTTACTTTACCAGCGCGTTCCAGCGCTTCGCTGGTGCGGAACAGGATCCCCAGCTCTGCGCCTTTGCCGGATCCAACCATGATGGCGGTGGGTGTAGCCAGCCCCATTGCACACGGGCAGGCGATCACGAGCACCGAGACCATGAAAATCAACGCGCGTGTAAAGTTATCCACGGCTGCATTGGCTGGCAGGGCCGGCCCAAAGAAATACCAGATGGTAAAAGTGAGCAGTGCGCTGGTAATTACAAATGGCACAAATACCGCCGAAACCTGGTCGGCAATTTTCTGGATCGGTGCTTTGCTGCCCTGGGCGTTTTCTACCAGTTTGATAATTTGTGCCAGGGCAGTCTCTTTGCCAATCCGGGTTGCTTCAAATTTGAGCAGGCCGAGTTTGTTTATTGTTGCGCCAATGACCGGGTCACCCGGCTGTTTTGCAACCGGTAGTGACTCACCTGTCAGCATGGATTCGTCAATTGTGCTGTGGCCTTGAATAACCACGCCATCCACCGGGATTGTTTCGCCCGGTTTTACCAGAATAATGTCGCCTACGCGTACATCGTCGACTGGCACTTCCTGTTCAGATCCAGATCGAATGACGTGTGCAGTTCTGGCACGCAATCCCATCATTTTTTTAATGGCATCAGATGTGCGGCCCTTGGCGCGCGCTTCCAAAAACTTTCCAATTTTTATAAGCGTGATGATGACTGTGGCCGTTTCAAAATATACATGGCCCTGGAGCCACCCAAAAGTGATTGGCAAGGAATATAAGAAAGCCGCTGAAGACCCCATCGCAACCAATACATCCATGTTTGCCGATTTATTCCGCAGCGATTTGAATGCTCCGACATAATATTGCCTGCCAACATAAAATTGAACGGGGATGGCGAGTGCTAACAGCAGCCAATTAAACCAGGGTTGGGCAGTGCGCATACCGGCCATCGCGCTGTTTGCATCTGAGTACACAAAAGCCGGCAGCCAACCAAAATCTTTTCCCATCGAAAGCAGGAAAAGCGGCACGGTGAATAATAAACCGATGATGAGCAAGCGCCGCTGTTCGTTAATTTCATGCTCACGCGCAATGGCTTCGGCATCTTCTGTGTCGCCGCCGAGTTCCAGGGCTTCAAAACCAGCAGATGTAACTGCACGGCGAAGCTCCACTTGTGTAATGATTGTAGGCACATATTTCACGCTGGCTTTCTCGGTGGCAAAGGTAACTTTCGCCTCGAGTACGCCTTCCAGCTTTGCCAGCACCTTTTGAAGCCGGCGCGCATCATTGTCATCGGCCAGGCGCTTGATGACAAGATCGGCCTCGCCATTGGCTATTCCATAGCCTGCGCGATTAATGCGCGCAATAAAATCCTTGAGCCCTAGCTTGGCTGGCTCGAAATCGATGGTGGCGCGCTCGGACGAAAGATTTACCACAGCGCCCTGAACACCATCGAGTTTCTTTAAGTTACGTTCAACTGCAGCGACACAGTTTGCGCATGTCATGCCGGTGATCGGGAGTGTTAATTGCTTGATTTCAGACATATTTATCCTTAAATTTGACATGTTTCACTCGAGCGGTTTTCTTCGCACGCATCGGGCAGAATATGGTCACGATCCAGCAGGGTTTCGGAGAGGCACGTCAAGCCTCCAGAAAAGAATACAAGTTAATGAAATTAATGAGATAAATTTACCTGATAACGTAACGGTTGTGATCCGTAAATCCCCACAAATTTTTAGAAGCCGGAAGTTTGGAATACTCGTATTAAACAACAGATCGCTCGTAGTTTCTACGAGCGATC
>CAINXK010000261.1 GCA_903854805.1 uncultured Anaerolineae bacterium | reverse complement strand
GCTCAGTCGTTGGCGGCACCAGTGTAGACGTTGCGGACTGTCCCACCAGCAAGGATTGAACCAATGTATCCAGAGATGCGAGTGATGGCGCGTATGGGTTTGTTCCTTCGCCTTCCGGCTGATTGAGTTTCTCAACCATGATCTGCAAGTACTCGGGATATTTTCCCGGGCTTTGCACGTCAGTTGGGTGGAGATATGCATCGGGACCGTAGTCGGCAGCCAAGTAGGGCAGGTTGACCGGCATAATCACAGAGACATAATATTGACCGTCACTGGTCAGACCCTGGAAAGTATAGAATAAATCTTGCTTATTGATAAGCGGGAATGCTGCCTGACTAAGTTGTGTAATATAGCGAATGCCGCTCCCGTTCTGGAAGGATAGAAATTTTTCCTGCACATGTAAAACTTGTCCAGCACCCTGAATTGGAAGGAAAGGCAATTCCTCCTGCGGTCTGTTTGTCACGAACATATCAGGAACAGGTTGCGGGGAGAAGGTCTGCGTCTGCAAAATATTTTGAAGACGCTCGATGATCAGTTTCGACTGGTCGCTCATTTGTGCGTATTGATCTGCTGAATAGATCTTTAGCTGCGGCTGATAGGTGGTGTTCTGCAAAGGATATCCTTGCAAAGTAAATTGCGCGTGAGCAGGAGACTTCCATATCATGTCTGAAGAAGACTGCGGTACGAATTCATTTTGCGTTCCATTTGCCAAACCAAACGGGTAGATAAAGGAAGTTCCCATATCAGAGATATCTACGCCGGCAATTGCTGGCGGTGTATTTGAAGGCAGAAAATGGAGAGACGTTATCACCGTCGCGTATAAATTCTCCAATGGCGTGGGGGCGGTCACATTCGGATACCAGGGTGCGAATTCAAACGTGTATAAACGATTGCCATGGACAATGAAAACATAGCGCGTGGAATCCTGACCGGGGAGTCCATCAACTACAACCGCCTGTTCGCCATCCACCGTTACATCCTTGCGGGTAATGGTGAAGCCTGCGCCAGCTGAAGCGATCCGCTCATCGGCAACCTGGGCAGCTGTACGGTTCCCGGCAGTTTCCGTTTGAATGCTTAACCAGGCATCTCCCGGCATATCACCGCCAGAGTTTGTGCTCGGGTTGATAACAATGAGTCCCGTCAGACTTGTGGAGTATGAAGGATAGAGGAGGCAATAGCCATCATTATCATTTCTCTGGAGTTTTGTATCTGCCGTTGGAATTGGGCATGTGTTTTCCAAGGACGCAACCTGTGTGGGAATAACTGCGATTGGAGTCGCAATTGGAGTGGGCGTTTCCACGCCTATATAAAGGGTGCCATTGGAAAAGAAATAATTCCCCAAAAGAACCACAGCTGCCGCCAGTATTGAATACAGTATTCGTTTCATTTTGCTCCTTTTTTATTTTGCACCATACAGAAGCATTTATACCGAAAGACTGTCACTGCTGGAACACAGCCATGTCACAATTTGGTAACAGGCAGGCGGATGGTAAATATCGTGCCATGCTGTTCATCCTGCCGGCTTCGCAAAGTCAATTCCCCGTGATGCAATGCAATAATCCGACGCACGAACGAAAGCCCCAGGCCACTGCCTTCCACAGCACGCGCATTCTCGCCGCGATACAACTCTTCAAAAACTTTCTGTTGTTCTTCCAGCTGGATACCAGAACCGCCATCCGCCACTTCTATGACCACCGACCGGCTGTTATCGCGTACCCGAATTTCAATGGCTTCATTCTGGACCGTGAATTTCAGCGCGTTATCGAGAAGATTGTAAAGGCTGAGACCAAGCAAATCTCGGTCGCCCGTCACCGACGGCGGAGGGGTGGGTACTTGCGTCACGAGCAAATTGATCTGGCGCTCTTCGCGTCCAGGTATGGAACGCACAACTTCAAGAATTTCCGCAATAAGTTCAGGAATATCCACAGACTCGCGTTCCAACATGCTCTCTTCAAGTTCAGAGAGTTTACGCAGGTCGCGCAGTAAATGCGTGAGGCGTTCCAGCACGCGCTGAATATTCGTCTCCACTTTGCGGCGTACATTCAAGTCGGTTGCAACTTGTAGATTCTCCAAAGAAGCCTGCAAACTCATTAGCGGGTTTTTCAATTCATGGTCAAGGCGGCGGATGAAACGGCGATGTTCCTCTTCGTAATTGCGGATGGCGGCGTCAATTTCGATGCGCGCTTTTTTCTCGCGTAACGAAACAACAACTGCCAGGGCTTGAATCCACAGCGTGAGAAGCAACCCGCTAAAAAACAGGATCGCACCCAATCCCAATCGAAAAGAAACAATGATTTCGGGCTTGACAAGCAGGGGCAGCAAAGTCAACGCGAGCGCGCCGAGAATAAGCGGAACAAAGGGCATCAGGAATTTGAACCGCTTCATGGCGCCTGCCTGACAGGTGCGATGAAGATATACCCCTCGCCTGTCAACGTCTGAATAAAACGTGGAGAGACCGCGTCATCGTTCAGCGCGCGGCGTAATTCATTGATACGCGTGTCCACAGTGCGTGTGCCTGTGGGATATTCCCAGCCCCATACTGAACGAAGTAACTCTTCACGACTCACGGCTTCATCAGGATGGGTTAACAGGTACTCGAGAACAGCAAAAGCTTTCGGCGTAAGGTTAAGAGATTCATCAGCCAGAAAAGCACGCCGAGATTGGCGGTCCAATATCAGATCGAAAGAAACGAGGCGTCGTGCCGAAAAAAGGGATTGTCCGGCTGAGCGCGCACGTCGCAACACAGCATGAATGCGCGCCAACAATTCCTGTGAATGAAACGGCTTGTTGAGATAATCGTCCGCGCCCTCTTCCAAAGCAGTTGCACGCTCAGAAGCCTCGCCCACCTGGGTCAGTAAAATGGTTGGAATCCAGATATTGGCTTTGCGCATTCGCCGCAAAGTCTCACGCCCGTTCATACGCGGCATTAACACATCCATCACAATCACATCGGGATGATGCGATTGAACTTTTTTCAACGCTTCTTCGCCATTGGAAGCAAGCAATACATGAAAACCCGAGCGCTCCAGGAGAGGCCCGAGACTTTCGGCGATTATTGGGTCGTCATCCACTAGCAATAATGTAAGTTGATTTTCGCTCATATCTTGAGAAATTATACTTTGCTAAGTCATTCCTTTGTCAAGACCTTCGCCAAAATTAGTTGAGAAAATCAGGGCTTTTCGAGTAGGGTTGAAGTCTTCCACAACCCAACCTACCCGAAAAGCCCATGCCAGAGATTTTCGCACTTTTACAAAACATTGCACCTCTTTTAGAGAAAACGACTTTGCGCTAGATGAGCCACGTCATTTTTGGCATGTTGACGACCAATGGACGTAGTTTACGAAAAGAAGCCGCCCAGCTGATGATTGGCAGGGCGGCTTCTTTTCGGATTACAAATCTTTAATTACCTTCATCAGTGCAGGGCGGCGCGCGTAATCAGTACGCAAATGCACGATGTAAACCTGCCACTCAGCCATTTGACCTTTCTGCTGATAGGCTTTCTTTGCACACGCCAGCCATGTTGCTGCAGCAGGGTAGAGTTTGCTCTGAGTTGGGGCAATCAGCCCGGTGGCTTGTTTGAGAGCGGTGTTTATCACCCAATCAGGGCGGTAAGCAATCACTGCGTTGGATACTTTTTCGAGCAAATTGGAAGACCAGGTGTATTTTTCTGCCAGGCTGATTGCGGCATCCCAGTTATGTTCTTCAAGGTGGATATCAGCCAGTATTCCAGGGTTTTGTGCTTCGTTGATTCTCTGAATCAGCGCCGGGCTCAGATTTTCCCAATCTTTTCCTGACAGCCGTTTGATGTGGCGATACAAGTTAATCGCTGGCTGCGCATCGTAGGCGGCGCGATAAGCTGCCAGCGCAATCTCATTTCGTCCCTGTTCTTCTTCCAGCGGAGCCAACCAGTTGGCAAGTTTATTGACAAATTGACCGCCTAACGCCAGTCCTCGTTCGGCCAAATTGATGGCAGCTTCGAACCGCCCAGCAGTGCGCAGTTTTTGGGAAACATCCAGAATCGCGCTGGCACTCATCAGTTTTTGGCTGGCATCGATGGCGTCATCCATGCGACCAATTTGGAGCAATTTAAGTACATAGCGGTGAGTATCCGCTTTTTGCGCCAGGTGCAAGAATTCGTCAATGCGGCCCTGCCGCTCAAGAATGTTTAAGCGGGCTTGTTGGAGAGCATAAAAAGCCATCCAGCCATCTTCATTCTCGTCTTCATCATGTTCTGCCTGCGCTTCGCTGTCTGGGCTTGCATCCCATCCATAGCGAAGTGCACTAAAAATAACATCCAACTCGCCGGATTCAACGTATTCATCCAGTTCATCGTAGGTTGCTTGTAGGGAATCATGCAATTCTGCGCGCTCTTGAGCATCCAGATTTACGCTCAGGATGGCCTCCGCCAAGGGCATTCCCAACTCTTGAATAAAACCGGCCACATCACCGTCATAATCTATTTCGCCATCGTATTCATCGACAGTTTCTTCAAACAAAACCCGCAGGATGATGAGTGCACCATCGGCATCACCGGCAGCCAGAGCCTGTGTGGCAGTTTCCAGTGTTTCCTTCAAATCGCCAAGATAGACCGGAGCACTCTCATCATCATCGTAATAATCCGAATGCCGACTTTGTTTGAAAATCTTTTGAACCAGTTTACGATACATCGGCTCGGAAACATCGGTTTGGCGTTTTTCTGTCACCGCCACCTTCACAGTAATTTTAGGTTGGGCAGCCTCTTTAGCCACAGGAATTGCCAATTCCAACTCATCGTACAAATCAGGGTTGTGCTTTACAAGACGGGTAATAAGTACGATAAGCGCTTCTTTATCCAGGTTGGAGAGCAGATCGAGCACACTTTTTTGTTCGGAAAATTTTTCAGGCTGGTAAAGATATTTCAGTAGAAGCGCAACAATATGTTTGCAATCACCGCCCAAATCATACGAGCAGGTGCAGGAAGTCGAAATGATACCGCTTTCATCCAATTCCACACGCAGAGAGTAGTGAACGCCGCTGCCGGAACACCTGGATGTAAGCGCAATTCCGCCAGGCGTGGTTTGCCAAGCTGGACTGAATATTGTCCCGCCAAGATAGTATTCACGACCGCGCTCGTAACTGCGGTCATTTGCTTGATCATGGATAAGTTTTTCAGTCAGTGTGATCGTCATAGGTCTCCTTGGGCAAATTCCCTATTTTATCATTCAGACGATTTCCACACCCTCCTGCTCGAGCTTGACTCCACGCTTGAGCAGGTGCTCAATCACCGGGCGTACATCACACAGTTCAGGGCGAAAAAGCAATTTTCTCAGGTTCGCGCGGTCAGAAACTGTGAGCGGGCGAGAACGCTCGAAGTTGGCGTCGAGGGTGGCGATGTCCATGCAGTAAAGTTGGATCCGCTCATCAACAAAACGGCGTAGCTGACTAAGAATGTTGAATCCACCATAATCAATATCCGACCAGTGGTAGATAGGGATGGAAGCGGGGACGAGGCGCAGTATGCGGCGGATAGCGGGGGATGGGTTGCCGTAAGTACAGATGGTTGCATAGGCTGGTCTGCGTCCACTCCGCTGCGTTTCGGGATGATATGTTCCGTTGTGCCTGATAAATTCATGAAAAGTTGTCAGGTTTTCGATGCACAAAACGGCTTCGGCGTGAATTTCAACGCTTTGGAGACTGGCTGTTTGGGCGGCGGGGAAACCAATGGCGGGGAGAAAGCCGCCAAGACTGAGAATTTCGCCGCTGGTGACGGTGAGCTGCCAGTTTCCCGCCAGAAGCAGGTAGTTTGGGTTGGCGACCAGATTGAGCTCGCGTAAAACTTCATCGGCGGGGAGACGTTTCCATTCCGGATTACCGAGACGGGCCAGGCTGACGAGCTGGTTTTTGAGCACTTCTAGGCGCTTGCTGTCATTGAAAATACGGACGCTAAAAACCCGGTAGGGGGTTTCTGTCTGGAGTGCGGAGACAGCCTCCATAACGGTTAGCAAGTCTGTGTCCAGATCAGTAACGGCCAAGCTAAAGGGCGCGGGAGATTTCCCGGCGCGGAGATTCATCAAAACCTGGCGCAATGCCCGCGCGCGCCAGTCATCAACAAAACGGAATTTGTCGGCGAGCAACAGGTTTTCGAGATGGGACCGTTGGTCAGTTTTGGCTGAACGCTGGAGAAGTTGATACAGGTTCCGTTCCGCTGCGAGGTTATCCGCTGCCCGTTCTGTTTTTAAGATAACCGCTTCGAGCAAATGACCAGTTTCACCAGGAATCCAGACAAGTTTAACCAGACCAACGCGTTCCAGAGTTTGTAATTGTTCATTGGCAATAAAGCGAGCATGGGGATCGATTTGGGAGTAGTAGCAGGGGAGAGAGATGTCAGTCAGGTTGACTTTGATCGAGCGCCCACTCTGCTT
>CAINXK010000260.1 GCA_903854805.1 uncultured Anaerolineae bacterium | reverse complement strand
TGAGCCCATCGGTAGATTTCGGCAGGCAGAGTAACCCGAAGCGCCAGGTTTTGATCGACTTTGTGACCACATTGGCCCGAATTCTGACCCGGCACGGCAACCGGGTGGGTGCGGTGTTCTACAGCAGCCAGGTCGATCTGACTATTCCGGCGCGCAGCGGGCGCAACCAGGTGCTGCGCCTGGTGAATGACCTGCTCAAACAGCCGCGGCCGCTGCGCGCGCCGATGACCAGCCTGGCCCCGCTTTTTGAGGGTGGTTTGCACGCTATTAAGACGCGCTCATTGGTTTTTGTGGTCTCAGATTTTATCAGCCGGCCGGGTTGGGAGCGCCCGCTGAACTTGTTGACTCAACACCACGAAGTGCTGACGGTGCGCCTGTGGGATCCGCGCGAGAGAGAGCTGCCGGATATCGGGCAGGTGATCATGGAAGATGCCGAGACGGGCGAACAACTGTATGTGGATACTCACGACCGTCAGTTTCGCAAGCGTTTTGGCGAGGCCTCGCAGCGCCGCGAAGATGAACTTGCGCAGGCTTTTAAGCATGCCGGCGTGGATGCGCTCTCGCTCTCGACCGAGGAAGACCTGGTGCGTGCCATCATCCGCTTCGCCAACCTGCGCAAGCAGCGCCGGAAGTAAAGCATGTCATTTACCTGGCCTTATCTACTTTTTCTTCTGGTGAGCATCCCGCTCTTGGTTGGGCTGTATGTTTTTCTGCAGTTGCGGCGCGCCGATCTGGCGCAGCGCTATCTCAGCCTGGGCTTTCTGCCTCAAAACAATAGCCAGCGGCGCGGGCTTCGCCGGCACATTCCGCCGTTCTTTTTTCTGGTGGCTCTGATCATCCTGATCGCTGCGCTGGCGCGTCCGCAAATGGTGCTGAGCCTGCCGCGTGTGCAGGGCAGTGTCATCCTGGCTTTTGATGTTTCGGGCAGTATGGCGGCGGATGATTTCAAGCCGACCCGCATGGAGGCGGCCCGTGTGGCAGCTCTCGATTTTGCGAAACACCAGCCGCGCAACGTGCAGATTGGTGTTGTGGCTTTCAGCGACAACGGCTTTACCGTGCAGGCGCCCACCAACGATCAGGATAGCTTGCAGGCGGCGATCAAACGCCTGGCTCCGCAGCGCGGCACCTCGCTGGCTAATGGGATTCTAACGGCGCTCAAGACCCTGGATGTGCAGGCCAGTGCGACCCGTTATTACACCAATTTAACGCCTGCGCCTACCATTGTGCCCACACCTGTTCCGCAGGGCACATATACTTCCGGGGTGATTATCCTGTTGAGCGATGGTAATAATAATGAGAATCCTGATCCACTGGCTGCCGCCCAGGCGGCTGCTGATCGCGGTGTGCGAGTTTACACGGTTGGGATTGGCAGTCCGAGCGGGACAGATCTTAAGATTAATGGTTTCACGATCCATACACAATTAAATGAAGAGCCCCTGCAAGAGATTGCGCTGTTGACCGGCGCCGAGTATTTTAACGCTCAAAATGAGACCGAATTGACCAAAATCTACGAGAGCATTCAAACACAGCTGGTGGTCAAGGCCGAAGAAACTGAAGTGACTTCGATTTTTGCCGGGTTCGGGTTGTTCTTTTTATTGCTGGGCGGCCTGTTTTCGCTGATCTGGTTTAGCCGCCTGCCCTGAGGTTGTGGGGCTGGGCTGCTTATGAGAATTGATATTTAGAGGTAGCATGGATATACTCTGGCCCGGATTTTTCTTTTTGCTGGGTTTCATTCCACTCTTGATTGCCGTGTATATCTGGACTCAGCGGCGCAAGCGAACTGCCTTGCGCTATTCCAGCCTTTCGCTGGTGCGCGAGGCCATGCCGCGTTCAGCGCGTTTGCGCCGGCATTTGCCTTTTGCGTTGATGCTGTTGGCGTTTGCCTGCCTGGTGCTTGCGCTGGTGCGCCCGGTCATGGTTCTGAGTGTGCCAACCGACCAGACCACCATTATGCTGACCATGGATGTTTCGCGCAGTATGTGCTCGAACGATATCAAGCCCAACCGCATCCAGGCTGCCGAGGCCGCCGCGCTGGCTTTCATCGATGCCCAGAAGGCGCGCACGCATATCGGGATTGTGGCTTTTTCTGGATTTGCTGAATTGATCCAGCTGCCAACGACCGAGAGCCAGGCACTCAGGACCGCGATCCAGAGTCTGACCACTGGCCGGCGCACGGCCATTGGCAGTGGCATAATAATGGCCCTCGATGCGATTGCCGAGGTTGACCCGGCTGTGGCGCCTACACTTACCGATGTGACTCCGGTGGTAAAAGGTGCGTATGCGCCTGATATCATCGTCTTGCTGACGGATGGAGCCAGCAATGTTGGTCCGCTGCCCTTGGACGCCGCGCAGTTGGCGGCTGACCGTGGGGTGCGCGTGTATACGATTGGTTTTGGCACCGCCAAGGGTGGTGAATTTCCAGATTGCGATAACCAATTTCTGGGTAATGAGCCATTTTTTAACGGTGGTGGTCGCGGCGGTGGTGGACAGCAGGGTTTTGGCGCGGGTGGTTTTCGGCGCGGGATCGATGAAGATACGCTTAAAAAGGTGGCTGCGCTGACGGGTGGTAAATACTATTCGGCCGAGAGTGCCGACGAGCTGCAGAGCGTCTTCACGGGCCTGCCCACCAACCTGATTGTCAAACACGAGACGACCGAGATCAGTTTTGTCTTTTCTGCATTGGGGTTGCTGCTGGCGCTGTTGTCGATCTTGCTGGCCATGCTGTGGTTCCCGTTGGGCTGAGAACTGATTCCGTCCCGCGGCTGGGTTGTTCAGTGCCAGAGCCACCAAGCGCGGCACTTACATCCTGGTCAGCAAGTAACGCTAAATTGTGGTCATCGACAGCCCGCTTCATCAAAAGCGGGCTGTTTTTGGGTGCGCTTGCCGGGTTGGATTTCTGGGCATGTGGTCATTTTGGGCGGTTTTGGGAAAAAAATTATCTAAATCAAACAACAACCCCCACCTATCCGTCAGTTAAAATGCTGACTGTTCAATCTGGTGGAACGGTTGTAGAGTCTGGGGGCAGCGAAAATTCAATTTCAGGAGCAGTTATGTTACCCAATATCCCGGTGTCGGTCTGGGAACAGATCGCGGTTGTGATTGTTTTTGCGTTTTTACTGGCCGGGCTGGGCTGGATCCTGGTGCGCCTGTTTACCCAGGCGATTGCCGATATCAACGCGCATTATACGCGCTTGATCAAGGAATCCAATCAGCAGTGGCAGCAGTATTTCGACGCGCGCGCAGAGGCCAGCAGCCTGTTGAGCCAGCAGCTGCTGGAGCGCATGGACATGGTTGGCTGCAGGCTGCTAAACCTATCCACCGATTTCGAAGCGCATGATCGCCTGGAGCGGGATGTTCTGGAGGCGCTCTATTCATCTGGCCAGGGCTACTTCAAGAGGCAGAAATAAATGCAGGCCTGGGGGCCTGTGGGTCAACGCGCAAACCGGCGCGCAGAACTGGCCCTGAACGATTTTCTGCAATTGGGTTCCGGGCGCAGCCTGGAAAAACTGTTGGCGCGCTATCAGGCTGTGGGCTCGGCGGCGCCCACCCGGCGCGCGCAGACCCTGCGGGATTGGGCCCTGCGTTTTGACTGGTCTGGGCGGGCTGAGTACCATGACGAGCTTCAACGTTCGAGCAGCCAGCGTGCAGAGTCTGAGCGGCAGGCTCAGGTTTTGCACGCTGGCCTGGCTGTTTGTACCGAAAGGGTTGAGAATCTCAAGCTGCTTTACGAGCAGTTGAATGAATATCTGCGCCAGGCCTGGCCGGTCTGGCTGACTGATTTGCAGAACGCCAGCCTGGAAGGGGCCGTCACAGAGCGCAGCCGTGCTCCGCGCTTTAACACGAGTGTCATCATCCAGATGCGTGGCATTATGGAAGATCTGGCTCGCGAAACCGGCGGCAGACTACCGCGTGCCCAGGGCGGCGGTCAGCCAGAGCCGGAGCCGGATGACAATAGTTTTCCAGATCTGCGCAGTCTTTCAGCGCAGCAATTGGAGGCGCTTGATACAATCTTGCAGCAGGCCAAGCCTTTGGGGCAGCCGGCTGCCACCTGGCAGCCGGGTCTACCCGGCCTTATTAAATGAAGAAAGCTCCACTGTCAGATGGTCTTTCCAAGGATTCGCAGGCGTGGCTCAAGTTGATGCACGCTAAGCAGGCGGCCAGCTGTGCAAACGATTTGCATGCTTTTGTGCGCAGTGCCTGGGGCCTGGTGGAGCCTGAAACTCCCTTTGTGGATAATTGGCATATCGGGTTGATCTGTGAATACTTGCAGGCAGTTAGCGCGTTGGAGATCAATAATTTGATCATCAATCTGCCGCCTCGCCACATGAAGAGCCTGTTGGTCTCGGTCTTCTGGCCCACCTGGAGCTGGATCAACGCTCCGCACCTGCGCTGGCTGACGGGTTCGTATGCCACTCCGCTGGCAGTCCGCGATGCGCTCAAGAGCCGGCGCATCATTCAGAGCAATTGGTACCAATATTATTTTGGACGTTCCTTCCAGCTGTGTGGTGATCAAAATCTGAAAGGCCGTTACGAGAACGATCGCAGCGGTTACCGGTTGGCCTTCAGTTTCAACAGCGCCGTGACGGGTGAGGGCGCGGATGTGTTGGTGGTGGATGATCCGCTTAAGGCCCAGGATGCCGATAGTCCGCTGCAGCGCGAGCGGGTTAATGAGGTCTACGAT
>CAINXK010000259.1 GCA_903854805.1 uncultured Anaerolineae bacterium | reverse complement strand
TCGAAAAAATCTGATAAATTTGATAGATAGGAATACCTAATCTATCTGATGTATCTTCAGTAACTGTTAAATCTCGCAAAGAATTTCTCCATAAACAGATCGATTTATTGATCTTGTTCGCAAGTTTATTGTAAAAAACTTGACTCGTGTTGTAATTTCTGCTTAGTTTGTAAAAAGTAGATAGAAATTTATACGAGTGGAAACGAATCGGTTGATCTAAAACCGCCTTATTTGATGGTTTCCACGTGGAAACCATTGAGAGATGCCATTTGAGCTATTGTTCAACTTGGTATTTAGGTAAAACTACACTGCGCCAGATTGATTTAAGAAGGGGTATCCCCTTCTTTGGAGATGGGTCTGGTTGAATTTGATGAACGCTTATTCTTACAGGTGTTTTTTTAGCCGTTAATCCTCCCACCTCTTTTTTCATTAACAAGATGATTGAGGACTAAATCCGGATCCTTTCACCTCAATCATTCCTCCACAAGGAATGCGGGTTATTAACTCCAATCCTCTCACCTGTCTTGTCTTTTCGTTGTTTTTTAATCATATTTTTGTTGACGTGTGAAATTATTCACTGCGTTTCCTACGTCACCATCAGGAAACGGCTCAATTTATGGCTTATCGATAGATTTTTCGAAAAAATCTTATCGACATCTTTAAAAAGAGGTGAAAAGATCCGGATAAGGATGCAATCAACCCAAGACCATCGCCATGGATGTTGGTCCATCAATAGGCAACCAGGTGGCGCTGGAAACTGAGATAACAGCTGGAGCAAGCATCCAGATAACGACTCAACAACAGCCTGATGAACTGGATGGAAACTGAGTTTACAGGTAGAAGACCAACGTCCTTCAAAAAGGGCAACCAAGAGCCATTTGGAACACCGTGAAAACGATGGTTCCCGAATTCAAGGAAAGCGTCACAAAGATACAAGCAGAGATCAATTGTGAGGATGGGTCTGGTGGCAAAGCCTCTGGTGGACTTTCAACAAAGTCAGTCATTCCCAAGCCTCGTTGAAGCAATTTTTGATGATGCAACTCACAGGCAACAGGTTGGTTGCATCATATATGTGCTGCAGAAAAGTTATTTAATCCAAATAAAATGTTCAATCAGAATTCAGAAGTAGTAAGAAAAAATTAATGACTGCGCAACGATAACGCACTTGTTAATAATGCAATTGCATCTTTCAAAAGCTCAACATCAACTGTCTCACAAATATCGCCGCCATTTATCGCATAAGCAGCAAGTCCGCCAGCACAAATAGACTTCGCTTCTGCAACTATCTGAACCGCAATTTCCGGCGCAGAAAGAAATTTATTACCAATTTTCACCGCTTCATCAACGAAAGCAACGCGCCCTTCCGGGTACGAGATATCGCACTTCGATAGCGCATTATTCAAAAGAAATCTCGACAACGGCATTCCGTCTTCGCACAACTTCCTAAACGCATCTTTGCCATTTTCGATAACGAATTCATCCGGATCCGTATCTTTCGGCAACGTAACAACAACGATTTCGCAACCTTCCGGCATCGATGGAGCGGCCGCGAGAACGGACTTCAACGTACCCGTTTTTCCAGCTTCGTCTCCATCTAAACAAAATACAATTTTTTTCGTCAACGTCCAAAGATACGAGAACGCTGATTCACTTGCGTAAGCGCCCATTACGCCTACGGTGTTTTCGATGCCGTATTGGTGCAGTGTGATTACGTCAACGAAACCTTCTACGATAACGACATGGCCTTCTCTTCGTATGGCGCCTTCGGCTTCGTAAGCTCCGTAAAGCAACTCCGACTTCTGGAACAATTTCGTTTCCGGAGAGTTCAAGTACTTAGGTCCGAAAGCGGGGCGATCAGAAGGCACCAGGCGGCCTCCAAATCCGACTACGTGTCCTAGTCTGTTTCGTACAGGAAATGTGATGCGGCCGGCCATGTAAGACTTTGATGGCGTGCGGTCTGTAGCTGCGCGAAGTAGCCCGTATTCCATTGCCTTTTCTTTGTGTGCTTCTGATGAGTCCTTGAACTCAAGACCCCAGCAAAAGCCGACCTGGAATCGATAGAGAATTTCAGGTGTGAGATTTCTTTCGCTAATAAGGTAAGACAATGCGTCTTCTTTTCTTCTGAGTTGAGCCTGAAACTTCATAGCTGCGTCTAACATAACAGAGTCGACTACTAATAAATTTTCGTCGACAACACCTAGTTCGCGTCCTAGTTCCATTTTGGCCTCTTGATAGTCGAGCCCGTTTAGGTGTGCATAAAGGTTAATTACGTTTCCAGTCGCTTGACAGCCATGGCAGTAGTACGTGTGCTTTTCGGTAGACACGTAGAACGATGGTGTCGATTCATCATGGAATGGACATAAGCCAGTTAATTCACCGGATCGTCCAGAAGCTTTCTTTAGAGTTAGGTTTCTTGATGCGTAGTCGGATAAAGTTAATCCGTCTTTAATCCTTTCTATCAGTGGTCGAGCGACTATTGAATTATTGTTGGACATATTCTCCCCATCTAATTGTTTTATTATTTTGAACTATTGGTCTTCGTTTCAGGGATTACGTCAGGCTCTGAAGAACTCTGCTTTATTACCTGTCCGGACGTATTTTTTGCAAAAATTATTGGATTAAAGACATTTCTTACTCTCTGCAAGAATGACTCTGGATATTTGGCAGCTCTGATTTTTTTGAGCTGTCTTGACACGTGAGAGTTAAAAAGAGAGCGCTCATTTTGTAACTCAAGTCGAGCAGTCTCTATGGCAACTCTGTCAGTTGCTAGTTTTTCATATGTTGCGATAATATGAGCGTCAAAATCTTTGCGAGTAGATATTTCATCCAGCCGATTTTGATTTACAGTTACCGCTAATTTATGACCGATCGCGATAATCGAATCATGTTTTGCTTTGATTGTGTTCGCTATTTCCGCAAGTTCAGCAAATGGATCTGAAAACTTATTTGTAGAAGCTTCAATTTGTTTTGCTAAAATTGCGCCAGAATCTATAAGTTCTCGAGCTTGTGTTATGTACTCGGCCAACAGATGTGCATTTTCAAATCGCACATCTGAAGGCCTGGCATCATTGTAAAATGG
>CAINXK010000258.1 GCA_903854805.1 uncultured Anaerolineae bacterium | reverse complement strand
TAATGTTTTGGCCTATCCAATTACCTTACGCAAATCCCGGTAGTGAATCTGGTTATGCCGGTAGACCATTTTGATCATTTCTGCGAGCGTAGTTTGCCCCAAGAACGGGTGCCGGCCCTGCTTTTCTAGGTCATCTTCACCAAAATTAGACACAAGCTCAATCATTTGCGAGCGCACATGTCTGAACTGTTCAAGCAATTCAATTGGCTCTAGCTCGCCTGTTTTTTTTTGTTGGCTGGCGTTGTAACGGTCAATATCAAAATCAGAAGAGGCGCCTGGGCCTCCATCTCTGATATTGCCAAAAATTTTAATAAATCCTTTTTCCGCAGTCAGATAATGCGCAAGTACACTCCGAATAGTCCAGATCTGGTCTTCGGTATAAACCTCCAACTTCCACTGATCAGGACTCAGTCCGGAAAAAAAGTTAAAAGTCTTATCACCTTCAACCCTCAAACGGTCGGCAAGAAATGCAGGAGATTCAGGCATGGTATCTTCCTTTTCAGAAATCATCTTTCTGACATAAATTGCTGGTCGAAACTAAATTAGAGAAAATCCACCATCCACTACAATGATCTGACCAATAATATACTCGTTTTTGATGAGGAATTCCAGAGCAGCACACAGTTCGTCAAGTGAAGCCGCTCGTTGAACAGGTAATCGTTTGACCAGCCGGTTCCACTCCTCAGGGCTACTTTCTTCACCGGGAAGCACCAACCCCGGCGCAATGCTATTAACGCGTACTCTTGGGGCAAATGACCGGGCCATTACCTTTGTTAATGAATCCAACCCAGCTTTGCTGATGGTATAAGCCGGATAACCTTTCCAGGTCTTCTGGGCTGCGATATCAGAAATATTAACAATCAAGCCGCCATGTGTCATCCGATGGTAAGCCAACTGAGCGCACAGGAATGGCGCCCTCAAATTCAAGTCAATCACCGAGTCAAATTCGTGGACACCCATTGTTTGAATATCTGCCCCAGGCATAATTGCGGCAGAATTCACCAAAACACTCAAAGGGCCAAGATTTAATTCAGGTTGATTAATCAGGGCATCGATATAGGCAAATAATGATCGGATATCCAATTCATCGCGCAGATCGGCTTTTACCTGAAAAACAGGTACGCCTAACTGACGAATCTCTCTTTCTGTTTCGGCGACTTTTTCTCCAGAGCTAAAATAATGAAGAACAATTCCATAACCCAAGCGCGCAAGACAGATTGCAAACGCCTTACCCAAACGATGCCCCCCACCAGTAACTAGTGCAAGTGGATAAGATGGTAATTTATTTTCCGGATTGATTATTAATGACATGGAATAATTGTAAAACCGAATACACAATTTGCGACAACAGATTTATCTTTTCAACTTCTGCGGCAGGAAAAATTTCTAATGCCAGAAGTACACGCCATACACATTTTTTTTATTAGCGTGTGATTAAAGAAAAACGCAAAGGGTGATTAATATTTTCGCCTTTGCGTTTTTCTGTCACTTTTCCAGTAATCTACTTACGAAAATAATTTGAAATGAAAAACCAGATATTTGCTGGGCGTTCCGCCAACCTGCGCATGAAGTACGGATACCAGTGGGTACCAAATGGAACATAAACCCGCACAGGATAACCTTCTTTCGCCAGGGTATCTTGTAGATCACGGCGGATCCCATAGAGCATTTGGAATTCAACGCCGGACTTGGGGAGACCAACTTTTTCAGCATAAATTTTCACAAAATCAATACGCTTTTCATCGTGTGACGCAATTGCCGGAATTGGTGGGATTCTTCCATCCAGGCTGAGTATAGTCTTGTGCAAGATGGATGCATCTATTAATATCGAAGCCAAAGAATCGTAATTTGCATTTACGTCTGCTTTATCTGGGAAAGCCACTTCTGGCGATTCCATGTAAGCTCCTTTGACCAACCGAAACGTTGTCCCGATTTCTATTAGTTTGCGCACATCTGTTTCGGCACGAAAAAGATAGGACTGAACTGCCATGCCAACAATCGCGGTGGTAAAACCCTGGTCTAACATTTCCAGATATATAGCGATAGTTTTATCTGTGTATGGAGTATCCTCTATATCTATGCGAATAAAATTCCCGTATTTCTTCGCCCTTTCCAAAATTCTTATCAGATTGGCGCGGCAAATCTCATCATCCATCCCCCATGCCAATCTGAGTTAATTTAATGGAAACATTCGAACGCACACCAGCTTTCTGAACTTCATCAAGTACTACGATGATCCCATCCGCTGCGCGATTCGCTTCTTCGGCAGTCGTGGTATGCTCTCCCAATTGATCAAGCGTAACATTAATGCCCTTGTCATTCAGGGTACGAACAGCTCGAATCGCTTCGTCGATACTTGAACCAGCGACAAATCGTGATGCTGCCCGCCATGCAAAACCCCAACCCGTGACCAATTTTTGTGCCCATGCAGCCTTGGAGAGAAAGATCAGAAAGGAACGAAACATATGCACCTCGTAAAAATTTATTCTTCACCAGAAACTCTGGATTGTGAAATATATCTCATTCTACATCCAAAGCGAACCTAAAATCAGAAAACATGTATATGTTATACTTTTAGTGACAATTTGAATCAAGTTATCACTGACACCACTATTGGGTGACAAATGAACCGTTTTGCTAAATATTCATGGGGCGTACTTGCTTGGAATGTGCTGGTAATCCTTTGGGGCGCGATTGTGCGAGCAACTGGATCGGGCGCTGGATGTGGTAACCATTGGCCATCATGCAATGGATTAATTATCCCAACTG
The DNA here is from genome assembly GCA_903854805.1 of uncultured Anaerolineae bacterium. The sequence continues at coordinate 20,454 of CAINXK010000258.1, read as the reverse complement.
TACAACGAATACAAACTGTAATCGAATTTACCCACCGCATGATGAGCGGGCTGGCATTGATTTCAGTCCTGATTCTGCTCATCTGGGGGCTGCGTAAATTTCCAAAGGGCAGTTATCAACGAATTGGCGTTGTTGGGTCGGCGGTTTTTATCTTGCTCGAAGCTCTGCTCGGAGCTGGATTGGTTCTGTTCAATCTAGTTGAACAGAATTCATCCGTGTTTAGGGCTATCGCAATTTCAAGCCACTTGCTAAATACATTTTTATTACTCGCCTTCCTTTCAATTAACGCATGGTGGGCATCCGGAGGCCAGCAGATAATTATTAAAAACCAGGGCTCAAAACTTGCATCCATCACAATTGGCCTTTTTGGCGTAATTATCGTAGGAATGAGTGGTGCGATTACAGCCCTGGGCGATACTTTGTTCCCATCAACTTCACTGGCTCAGACTTTTTCCGATCAATCTGCACCCGGAGCCCACTTCCTGGTCCAACTACGAATTTACCACCCACTCATCGCTATTTTTGTCGGCATCTATTCGCTATATCTAATTCAATCTTTATTCTTTAAATTCAAAACAAAAGTGGGTAAGCGTTTAAGCCTGCTGGTTGGGTTTTTAATTATCGTACAGTGGTCAGCCGGAATCAGTAACGTAATACTTCTGGCACCTGTCTGGATGCAAGTCGTCCATCTATTCCTTGCAGATACGGTCTGGATCTCCTTCATGTTACTTGCTGGTCACACTTTTTCACGGCCCCATTTGGAGACCTCGTGAGAATAGCCCGCGATACTTCCTTCATTTTACGTTGGGTCTCATTGTTTTTCATTGCAGCTGCCATCGTTCTTACAATGATTGCATTAACGACCTATTCTCGTGAACGAGGCAACTACCCACCTGGAATGACAATCGCAGGAGTACCCGTTGGCAGTCTGGACCCACAAGCAGCCTCACAGCGGCTCTTACAGGCCTTTAATTCACCAGTCGAAATCCAATATGCTGGCGCAATCATCCAACTCGATCCCGCTGTGGCAGGCTTCCAAATCGACACAGAATCCATGCTTGCAGCTGCCGATTTGCAACGAACGGGAAGTTCCTTTTGGGGAGGGTTCTGGGATTTTTTGTGGAATCGCCAGAGTATCACCAATGATGTACCTTTGATTTCAAGCTTTAGCGAAGATCGCTTACGCGCTTACCTGAAAGAAGAGATCGCTTCTCGATATGATCAACCGTCCATTCCGGCTGCCCCACAACCTGGACAAGTCAATTTTCTGCCAGGCATTTCCGGGCAGGAACTGGATATTGATCGGGCAATTGTCGTAATTGATGATGCGCTCAAATCCCCGACAGGCCGCACAATTGCCCTCACTTTTCAACGCACAAACCCCGGACGCCCTCCACTAAAAAATCTCGAAATCCTAATAAAACAAATTATCGATCTGACTCCTTTCGATGGAGTAGCGGGGGTTTATTTACAGGATTTACAAACCGGAGATGAAATGCATTTTGGCTACAACCAGAATATCGACATTCCAATCGACCCGGACATTGCATTCACAGCATCGAGCACGATCAAAATTCCAATCCTGGTTTCTGTTTATAAAAACCTGGGACCTGATCTCGATCAAACAACCCAGGACCTGATTCTTGAAATGATAACAAAATCGGAAAACCCTGCTTCCGACGCTTTAATGAGTAGAATCAACGGAAATCGCGGACCACTAGTGGTCTCCGATGATATGAAGGTTCTTGGCTTATCAAACACATTTCTGGCTGGATATTTTTTCGATGGTGCACCACTACTCGAGAGTTTTTCCACCCAGGCTAATCAGCGAAATGATGTCTCTACCAGCCCTGATGCCTATAACCAAACCACTCCTTCAGATATTGGCTCGCTGCTGGTAGATCTTTACCAATGTGCCCAGAATGGTGGCGGTGGGCTTGTTGCGGCTTTCGCTGGCAAAATCACCCAAGTCGATTGTCAGCAAATGATAGAGTATCTGAAGCGAGACCGCATTGGGGTACTGATCGAAGCTGGACTGCCAGAGGGCACCCAAATTGCCCACAAACACGGTTGGATCAGTGGCCCAAGTGGGATTATTCAGAATATCTCTGATGCCGCAATCGTTTATACACCGGGTGGAAATTATGTCTTAACAATTTATATTTATCACCCGATTCAAGCTGTTTGGGATCCTATATCTGGAATGATCGCCAAAATATCAGAAGCGGTCTACAATTACTACAATTTACCAAGATAAGTATGGCAAGAAACCTTTACCATCCCGATTCAAGGCTCCTTTCGTATCCATCTCCCTCTAAATTCGAACATAATATAAAAGCAAATCACTTTCCTGTTGTTCAACGGGTATAATTCTAATAATGAGCCTCGCCCTCCTGCTTTATCGCCTTCAAAAAATTGACAGTCGTCAGAAAATAGTCTCCTCACGCCTGGCATCCATTCAGGCTACAATTGAGAATAATGCTGATCTCCGTTCTGCCAGCCGGAGGCTGGAAAACGCAAAATCAGGGCTGCATCAAGCCGAAAAAACACTCAAAAACGCTGAATTCGAGTCATCCAACCAACGTATCAAACTCGAACAAGTAGAAGCTAGTCTCTACAGTGGACGCATCCAAAACCCAAAAGAGCTACAAGACCTTCAAAAAGAGATCGCAGCCTTCAAACGCAATCTTGGCTCACTCGAAGACCAGCAATTAGAATATATGATGGGGTTAGAAACTTGCCAGACAGAATACTCTGCATCTCAAAAAGGATTCGACCAAACGCAGGGAAAGGTTATCAGCGAAAACGCAGCCCTAACCACCGAGCTGGTAAGTCTGCAAAAAGAGTTGGATAATCTCAATGCCCAGCGCATGGCGGTTCTTCCAGCCATAGACTCATCATCTATAACTCTTTATGACGCTCTCCGCCAAAAACGATCCGGCCTGGCAGTCTCCTCTGTGATTGAAAATGCATGTAATACTTGCGGCTCATCGCTAACCCCTGGACTTGCCCAATCCGTACGAACATCGAACCAGTTAGTTCTCTGCCCAATGTGTGGCAGGATTTTATATTCAGACTGATTAGTTTAAACTTTGGACACGGTGTACTACCTATGAATTTCCGTTTCGACACTATATCCTTTTTTATAGGCATGGCAACCGCCACGTTGGTCTGGTGGTTAGTAACACTCTTACGTCCACTGCTGGAACAATGGCTAAAAAGTATTCAAAATATTCAAAGTAAACTCGCGAAAAACAACACTTCAGAAATAGAGATCAATTACCGCAATGCACTCCACCGGCAGGTCCAGGGCATGCACCTGGCAGGTTCACTTTTTGCCTTGGATGAAATTGTAGAAACACCACGCCTTTTAGCGCCTCCAATTGTATTTGAACCCCACTCACCTAATCAAAAACAAGATATCGTGGAAGAAACCCTTCCATATTTACCTTATTATCCAGAATTAGGTGCATTCTATAAAGCACCATCATTAACACTACCCCAGGCTCTCTCCGGCGGCGTGAACCTGGCTATCATCGGGCAGCCTGGTGCTGGAAAAACTACAGCATTAGCATACCTTGCATCACAAATTGCCATATCTGCTTCGGATGATCCGGCTTTGGGAAAATACATTCCATTTTATGTTCACGTTGCCGATCTAGGATTACCACTACACAATCCCCAAAAATCAGATGATTATCTCGCGCCAATCATCGATAAAATCTCCAAATTCATGCGCGTATTTGATGCAACAAGAATACCCAAATTTGTTGCAAATTCTTTCGCAAACGGACAAGCGCTACTACTTTTAGATGGCGTGGATGAGCTGGCTCAATCGTCCTTGCGAGACATAAATACATACTTACTCACATTAATGCAGAAGTTTCCAAACTGCCGCATCGTTATGACTGGCTCACCTGAATATTTGGACAGCATTCAATATCTTGGATTTACCGCTTTATCAATTTTGCCCTGGAGTGCGGAGCAACAAACGCATTTTCTGAATAATTGGTCTTCATTATGGCAGAAAAATATACCCACCGAAACATCGGTAAAGAACGGTCTCAGTTCGATCGACTCAACTCTCCTAAATCGATGGGTATCAACTGACAACTTCACTCTGACACCTTTGGAATACACACTTAAAATCTGGGGGGCTTACGCTGGAGACACAAGGTCTGCCCACCCGGCTGATAATATTGAAGCTCATATCCGCAGATTGACTCCATCCGGTATACCTGATGATGCGTTAACAATTCTGGGTGTTCAGACCAGCACAAACGGGATATCTCTATTTGATGGGCGACAGGCTGTTGAATGGACAAAATCATTTGAACCCATCGATTCCGCGGAAATATCGAGTGAAGAATCTGCTGATTTATCCAATAATTCGACTTTTATCAGCGAAGCAGATGCAAGCACAGCCGAAATAAAAAATGTGCGTAAACGGAAATCAGCCGAAACGCATCAGTTGGCAAAGCCCAGTATGATCTCCAGCCTGGTAAATTCCAAATTATTGACAGCACATAACGGCAACAAACTCCGGTTCGCGCACCCTGTTTTCATGGGTTTTCTGGCTGCGAAGGGATTTGGAACTATGCAGGTCGATTCTGGTGCCATCCTAAAACAACCAGCTTGGGCTGGCCAGACTATATGCTTGGACTACATGGCCGCATTCGGAGATGTTGCTGGGGTTGTGAAAGAATTGATGGTAAAGGAAGATCCAATTCTATTCCGGCCAAAGTTGAAAGCAGCTCGGCTCATTCGGAATTCCCGGCAATCCCGCGAATCTGCCTGGCTTGGTGATGTGATAGCCTCGCTCGTCCAGATTTTGCAAGATGAAGATAATCCAATTGGGCTTCGCGGAGAAGCGATGGCTGCCCTGGCTCTGTGTGGAGATAGTAATACAAATCAACTCTTCAGACAACTTCTACTTGCACCATCAAATGTGGTTCGCCAACTGGCTGCTCTCGGATCCGGGTTTTTGCGAGATGCGAAAACCGTTGACACTCTGGTTGATTTGACAACGAACACACAGGAAGCCACGCGTCGAGCTAGCTGCCTCGCACTTGTAGAAATCGGAACGGCCTCGGCTTTGGAGGCAGTTGCAATTAATCTTTTACGCGGAGACGAGCGCTTACGCATCTTTTCGGCTGAAGCTCTTGCAAACCATCCATCGGACGGACAAGATGCCTTACGAGAAGGCTTCGACAGCGATGACATCCTCGTTCGCCGTGCCATCATCTATGGTCTATCGCGTATCAATGAAACTTGGTCCACTCAATTACTTGAAAAAGCCCAGGTTCAGGATGAACAGTGGGCAGTCCGCAATATTGCCGTAGAATTTCTAAATGCGCGCCAAAAACCTGATCCAAGAATACCAACTAGATTAACCGCACCCCATGAAACTCCGTGGTTGATTGAATTGGCTGGGAAATACGGAATGGGAATCCCACCGGGTCAACCCGCCACAGATGTGATGCTACTTGCGCTTAAAGATTCGAACCGGGATTTCTTTCAACCTGCACTTAATTATCTACGTTCCGCGCCAACCGAAGGCGTACTCGCCGCCTTATACCCGCACCTTTATGGGATAGATCCTGAAGCCAAAGAGGCCGTTTTCCAAACTCTTTCTTATATGGCTTTTACAGGCACATTGCTCCCAAACCCCAGGCAATTTGGCCTCGGCTAAACATCGTATCAAATTAGAATAAAATATTACTGATGAACCTGGACCAAAATCATTGCTCGAGGACAATATGTTAATTATTAATGCTACAGTCATTACATGGGGTAAACCAAATCAGATTTTGCCAGAGTGGGGCGTATATATTAATGCTGGTAAAATCTCTGACCTTGGTCCGCAAGCTGAATTGATTGAACGCTACCCAGGCGAACCACAAATTGATGCGCAAAGCCAACTGGTAATGCCTGGCAACATCTGTGCACATACTCATTTCTACGGTACATTCTCACGGGGAATGGCAATCCCAGGGGCCTCACCCGCAAATTTCTCCCAGATTTTGGAAAAGTTATGGTGGCCGTTGGACAAATCTTTAACCGAGGATGACGTCCGCTATTCAGCACTCCTGTGCCAGGTTGATGCGATAAAACACGGGACGACCACACTTGTAGACCACCACGCATCCCCAAATTTCATCGATGGTTCACTGGATGTCATCGCAGAAACCGTTGAATTATCAGGGATTAGAGCAGCTTTATGCTATGAAGTCACGGATCGCGATGGGCTCGAAAAAGCCAGGGCAGGAATAGCCGAAAATGTCCGCTTTATTAGATCAGTCAAGAATCGCAACTCCAATCTGGCCGCTGTGTTCGGTTTGCATGCCCCCCTCACTCTTTCGAGTGAAACTCTCGACCAATGCCGGGCAGCGGTTGGCATAGATGTTGGGTTCCATACCCACGTTTCAGAAAGCAAAGACGATGGTCAATTTACCCAGAAAAAAGTCGGGACACGACCCCTTCAGTGGCTTAACAAACATGGGATTCTAGGACCGCACAGCATAGCAGCGCATTGCATTCATGTAGATAGCACCGAAATGGAAATTTTAGCAGAAACCCAAACATGGGTAACCCACCAGCCCCGCTCGAATATGAATAACGCTGTAGGTGTTTCTCCGGTTGAGCAGATGCTAAACAAAGGAATTAAAGTTTGCATCGGGAATGATGGTTTTTCAAACGCGATGTGGGAAGAGTGGAAGACAGCCTATCTGGTTCATAAACTTAACTCTGGAGACCCTCGTAGCATGGGAGGAGAAACTGTCACGAATATGGCAATTTATAATAACTCTGCCCTGGCCAAAGATTTATTCGCGATGGAAATCGGAATAATTAAAAATGGAGCTGCAGCTGATTTAATATTCGTAGATTATGATCCACCAACCCCACTAAGCAGCGGAAATCTACCCTGGCACATCTTGTTCGGGTTTCGCGACAGTATGGTAACAACCACAATCGTAAACGGGAAAGTCTTGATGAAAGACCGGATATTACTTACCCTGGATGAAAAAGAAATTACGGCCAAATCGCGCGAGCTCTCCGCAAAAACCTGGGAACGTTACAACGAAAAATTCTAACCGCTGTTCTATCCAAGAACATTACGGCTGGATTACCGGATATAGACAGTCATGCTTTATCCATTGTAAACAAATCCTGGTCCTCGCACCCTGAAGTGCAAGAATCGGAAATAATCAAAAATGAGGATTTTATGTCTGAAACAATTAGATCACTCGCTGTTCTTGGTGGAACTGGAAAAGAAGGCAAAGGACTGGCATATCGTTGGGCAAAAGCAGGATACAGCGTAACGATCGGGTCACGGGATATTGAAAAAGCCCAGGTTGCGGCAGCTGAATTAAATGAATTGCTTGGTAATAATTCTGTTAAAGGCTTGGACAATCTCTCAGCAGCGCAAAACGCCGGAATGGTTGTTCTAACAGTCCCTTACGCTGCGCACAGATCTACGCTGGAAACAGTCAAAGATGCTCTACAGGGAAAAATACTGGTTGATGTTACAGTTCCGCTGGTTCCTCCCAAGGTTACAAAGGTACAAATGCCCCCTGCTGGATCTGCCGCACAAGAATCTCGTGAAATACTCGGCGAAGGCGTAGAAGTTGTAGATGCATTCCAAAGTATTTCGTATGAACATCTCATGTTCGGCGATGAAGTTCCCTGCGATGTTCTCGTGACTGGCTCGTCCAAAGAAGCGCGCTTACAAGTAATTAAGCTTGTCGAGGCTGCAGGATTAACTGGCTGGGATGCCGGCCCAATTGAAAATTCTGTGGTCGTTGAAGGGCTGACCAGTTTGCTTATTTATATTAATAAACAATACGGATCCACCCATGCAGGCATCAAAATTACGGGAGTTCACAAAGCCTGAAATCAGACTTTGTCGAAAAAAAGAACCTGAATGCCTCTGACTATCACCCCTCTTCCAGGTCTACCAATGATTAAACCCGGCGATGACCTAGCCGAAATGGTATTGCTTGCATGTGCATCTTCAAATCTAGCGCTGGAAAACGGCGATATTTTCGTATTTGCACAAAAAATTATAAGCAAAGCCGAAAACCAGCTGGTGAACCTGGCTCTGATCGAGCCGTCTGCCGATGCACAAGAATTGGCTCTCAAAAGTGGAAAAGACCCACGCTTAGCCGAACTAATTATCCGAGAAAGCAATGAAATCCTGCGCACTCGGATTGGATCGGTCATCGTCGAACATAGACTGGGTTTTGTATGCGCCAATGCCGGAATTGATCATTCAAATGTTGCCGGCAATGGCACATCATCTGATGATTGGGTCCTGCTACTCCCGAAAAATCCCGATCAATCTGCTGCTGAAATTCGGAAGAAGCTTGAAGAAACCAGCGGAAAAACAATCGGTGTAATGATCATCGACTCACATGGCCGTGCCTGGCGGATTGGGACTGTAGGTGTGGCAATTGGGATTTCTGGTCTGCCCGGGCTAATTGACGAAAGAGGTTGGAAAGACCTGTTTGGTTACACTCTTCAGATTACCGTCGTGGGGATCGCAGACGAACTAGCTGCCGCGGCCTCGCTTGTGATGGGCCAAGCCGCTGAGGGCATCCCAGTTGTTCACATACGAGGTTTTCCATTTGAATTACGCGACGGTTCGATAAAAGAATTGTTACGGCCAAAAGATCAAGACATGTTCAGGTAATTTGGCCCGTTACAAATAGGTTCCAAATTGAATTTTATATGATTTTTTTTACTTTTGAATGCAAAAATAATCGGATACTTATCCTCGTACCAGACTGGAAATTGAGAATATCGTTCAGTTGGTTGATTGCTTTGACTTAAAAATAAAATACCTAAAACAGGAATATGGCATGCTAAACATTCCAGAAACTCACAAGAATCTATTATCAGATGAAAAAAAGGCTTTTGCACAATTAGCCACTCTTATGGCAGATGGCAGCCCGCAAGTCACGCCAATATGGTTTAATATTGAGGGTGATTGTATTTTGGTCAATTCTGCTTTGGGACGTATCAAAGATAAAAACATGCGCGCTCGGTCGAGCATTGCACTCGTCATTACAGATCCTGAAAATCCTTATCGCTATATCCAGATTCGCGGTAAAGTGATTGAAATTTCAATGGTTGGAGCAGAAGAACACATTGACATATTAAATTACAAGTATCGTGGCAACCCAATTTATCCAAGCCATAGCGCCACACAGCCACGTGTCATTTATAAAATCCTACCTGAAAAAGTCCAGGCAATGGGGTGATGGACCTTCATCACTTTTTACGCACTCGCCGTTCAATCCGCCGATTTAAACCCATTCCAGTTTCTCTCGATATATTGACTCGCATTCTTGAAACAGCCATGTACGCGCCGTCAGCACACAATCGACAACCCTGGCGTTTCACGGTGATCACAGATGAAATAAATAAAACTCATCTAAGCCTGCTAATGACGGCTGATTTTCATCGAGACCTTATTGCAGATGGTCTTGGCGAGCTTGAAATCGAAACTCGAATAAATCGGTCGAAAAATCGAATAATTAATGCCCCTGTTATTATTATTCTTTGTATGGATATGAGCGAAATGGATGTTTTTGCCGATCTTACTGGAAGCCACGCGCTGGCAGAACGTACCATGGCTATCCAATCTGTTGCATCTGCAGGCTTGCAGCTTCAACTCGCAGCACATGCCGAAGGGTTGGCTTCGGTTTGGACCTGCAGCCCCTTATTTGCACAAAGTTCAGTCAGGTTAGCATTGGATTTACCAGAGAACTGGGAACCACAAGCGATGTTTTTCCTGGGTTATTCTTCAGAACCGCCTAAAGAAAAAAGGTTAAAGACGCTCGAAGAAGTTGTAAAATTCCTGGTATAAACGGAGCGTTATGAACATAGTTGCTTTTGCTGGCGGAGTTGGTGGCGCAAAACTTGCTGACGGCCTCGCACAATGCTTGCCACCCGAAAACCTCACCATCATCGTCAACACCGGCGATGATTTTGAGCATTGGGGTCTTAGAATTTGTCCGGACCTTGATACCGTTTGTTACACGCTCGCCGGGCTTGCCAATCCAGAAACTGGCTGGGGAAGAACCGGGGAAAGTTGGGATGTTTTTACAAATGTATCCAATCTCGGCGGTTTAGATTGGTTCAGAATTGGCGATAAAGACCTTGCTACCCATCTGGAACGCACCCGACGATTAAAATCAGGCCAGCCCTTATCCCAGATTGTTCACGATTTTTGCCTGAAGTGGAATATCAAAACAACCATCATCCCTATGTCAGACCAACCCGTTGCGACAATTGTCGCAACGATGGAGATGGGTGAACTTGCCTTTCAGGAATACTTCGTCCATCAACAGTGCAATCCAATCGTGAAGGGCTTTCGCTTCGCGGGTATCGATTCAGCAAAGCCTGCCCCAGGGGTATTGCATGCCATCCAAAATGCAGACACTGTAATTTTTTGTCCGAGCAACCCGTGGGTCAGCATAGATCCAATTCTGGCAATTCCCGGGATGCGAAACGCAATCGCACAAAAAAACGTAATTGCGGTTTCACCAATTATTGGCGGCCAATCCGTAAAGGGTCCCGCGGCAAAGATGTTCACAGAACTAGGAATTAAGCCATCCACTTTGGCAGTCGCAGAACATTATCAGGGTATTATCTCTGGATTTGTTTTGGATATTCAAGATAATTGCTGGGAAGAAGATATCCAGGCACTTGGACTTCATACTCTAACAGTAAACACCCTGATGAAAACAGGCTCTGAGCGTGTCCGGCTCGCGCAAGATGTGCTAAACTTCACAGAGAAAGAATGATCGCATGACCATTTGGGCAATTGTCCCCGTAAAACCGCTTCGGCTTGGTAAATCTCGTCTTTCAGGCGTACTTTCAGATAATGAACGTGCCGATCTGAATCGCACCTTCTTGGAACAAACCATCGATGTATTGCGAAACACTCCAGCAGTTTCGCAAATTCTGGTCGTCAGCCGGGATCCCTTAGCATTGGCAATTGCTCGGGAACTAGGAGCGCGTACGGTACTGGAAGATGGCAATCCGAATCTAAATAGCGCATTAACTCGTGCTACCATGCTTGCCCGAAATTACGCCACTCGCGGTGTTTTGGTACTACCTGCAGATTTACCCTTGTTAACGAAGGAAGATTTGTTGTTATTTTTTGAACATATTTACAAACCGCCCTGTGTGGTAATCACACCTGATAGACACGAAAATGGTACCAACGCACTGCTTATGGCTCCTGGCGGTTTGATCAAGTATGACTTCGGAAAAGGATCGTTTCATAGCCATTGTGAATTAGCCCGTAATGCAGGTGCGCGCCTTGAAATCGTTCGTAACCAGCATATTGAGCTTGATCTTGATACCCCGGATGACCTTACCTTACTCAAACGCCTTAACGAACAAAACAACATTTGAAGGAGAAAATATATGGCTCGTGTTGCACTTTATCTGCAAGATTCTCACGATTTGCGCGATGGATTGGATTATGTCAGATATGCTGAGGAGAAAGGCTTCGAAGCAGTCTGGCAGGCAGAATCACGGCTCGTACGCGATGCTATCGTGCCTATGGCGGCCTATGCTGCCGTCACAGAAAAACTTAAAGTTGGCTCAGGCGTCATTAACAACTGGACTCGCAATATCGGCCTCCTTGCAGCAACTTACCTCACCCTCGATGACCTGGCTCCCGGACGCATCATTTGTGGCATCGGTGCCTGGTGGGATCCGCTGGCAAAAAATGTGGGCATTGATCGTAAAAAACCACTGACTGCGATGAAAGAAACCGTACTAACAATGCGCCGATTGCTAAATATGGAGCGAGTTACCTTTCATGGTGAATTTGTGCATGTTGATGGTATCGAACTCGATGTTGTGCACGGACGCCGAGAGCCGCGGAACGTTCCAATCATGATTGGCGCAACTGGCGACCAGATGATGGAAATGACCGGAGAAATTGCTGATGGCGCGGTGTTGAATTATTGCGTACCACCCGCATATAATGATCGCGCTCTCGAATTACTTCATAATGGCGCTAAAAAAGCTGGAAGGAATTTCGACGAAATCGACCGGCCTCAACTGATCGTCTGCTCAGTGGACCACGACCATGATGTCGCAATCGAAACAACCAAGATGCTCCTCTGCCAATATCTTGCCCAACAACCACATATTGCAAAGGCCAGCGGAGTATCCCAGGAAGTTGTCAACGAAATCCAATCAATCCTTGGATGGCCTGCCACCAAGGAACAGATTAATAAAGCCAAACACCTCGTCCCGGATGAACTCGTAAATCGTATTACTGCATCGGGCACCCCTGAGGAAGCTCGGACGAAGGTTGAAGAATACAACAAACGCGGATGTACTTGTCCAATTCTTTACCCGGCGGGCGGGAATGTAAAACTGCTTATCGACACATTTGCGCAGGCATGACCCCCGGGCCTTATCGCTCACGCAATGAAGCAGAATTACCAGTGCCAGCAGGTTTGCTGTTGGCACTGGTTCTCTCTTTATTAACCAGCGGTTTTCTCTTTTCTATAAGCTCGCTATTCCCTATCCATAACACAGCTTTAGCACTCATCTTTTTATTACCGGTCGGTTTTAGTGCCAGCTTATGGGGTCTGCTTCCTGGTATAACCGCTGCCATGGTTTCTTTTCTCGCTTTCAATTTTTTCTTTATTCCAGATATTTACACATTTCAGGTCAAACAAACTGAAGACTTAATTGTGCTGGCAGCCTTCCTTGGGGTGGCCATCGTCATAAGTGAGCTAACCGGGCGAGTACGCCGAAACCTGGCAGCAGCATCAGCGCGCGAACAAGAAGCTATACGCTTGTACGAATTTAATACCTTACTTTCTGGGACAATGAATGAATACTCCGCCGCGCGCATCATCCTTGAAAAGATTGGTCAAACACTCCGCGCTAATCGAGTGGAAATACTAATTGAAACCTCACCGGATCCGGTTTTGATGGCCAGAGGCGTTACTCTGGAAAAAATCTTCCATAAAAAACCATTCGTGCTGCCTTTACAATCTGTGCGAGAATTAATCGGTGAGGTCCGGATCTGGTGCGATCAGCCCATCCGGGATTCAGAAGAGCGGATATTGAGAATTTTTGCTAGTCAAATTGTATTAACTATTGAGCGCATGAGATTAGAGGGACAAGCCCGTAAATCCCGGGTACTGGAAGAAAGCGATCAACTAAAATCTTCTCTCTTATCATCTGTTTCGCACGAACTTCGATCTCCGTTAGCAGCCATTAAAGCATCGGTATCGAGCCTGCGCTCAGAAGAGATTGCATGGAATAGTGATGCCCGCATAGATTTATTAACAACGGTCGAAGAGGAAATTGATCACCTTAACGTTCTAGTCGGAAACCTATTAGACATGTCTCGAATTGAAGCAGGTGTACTCAAGCCACAAAAAAAACCGAATCTTCTACCAGAAATCATCGCTGCCGTACTGGGACGCATGCACACTCAAACCCAAAATTACATTATTAAAGCGGAAGTTTCAGAAGAACTACCCATGGTGAATGTTGATTATGTTCAGATGCAGCAAGTATTCACGAACCTATTAACCAATAGTCTGAAATATTCACCTCCTGGAACGAAGATCAACATCCTGGCATCAAATACGGATCCCAACTTTATTCTTATCGAATTAATCAATGAGAGCAAACCTGTTCCAGAAACAGATCTGGAGCGTATTTTTGATAAGTTTTATCGCATCAACCCAACCGAACGAATTACCGGAGCAGGACTGGGGCTTTCAATCTGCAAAGGAATTATCGAAGCACACGGGGGTAAAATTTGGGCAGAGAACGTTGCCCATGGATTGGCATTTAAATTCATAATACCGGTCAATTCACATGACTAATCCGATTCACATCCTTGTAATAGACGATGAATCTCAGATTTTGAGAGCCTTGAAAACAATCCTGACGGCCAAAGGCTTTCGGGTCAGTACAGCTGAGCGTGGAGAAACTGGTCTCGCAATAGCAGCAGCCGAACAACCAGATTTAATCATCCTGGATATGTCGCTGCCCGACATGGAGGGTATTCAAGTCTGTAAAGAAATCCGTGCCTGGGCACAAACACCTATTATCATCCTCTCTGTTCGTGATAGTGAAAAAGATAAAGTAGCTGCCCTGGATGCTGGCGCTGACGACTACCTGACCAAACCATTTGGGATCGAAGAATTTCTGGCGCGCATCCGCGTTGCCCTGCGCCATAAAAATCAAGCCACCGGTGGTACGATGCGATCGATCGTACATGCAGGGAAGATCGAGGTTGACCTGGTTGGCTTCTTAGTCAAACGCGAAAATACTGAAATACCACTGACCGCTACCGAATTCAAATTACTCGCATACCTGGCCAGCCATGCCGGTCGAGTTCTAACTCATCACATGATTTTGTCGAATGTCTGGGATCCGGCCGAGGCTGATAAAATTGAATACTTACGTGTCTACATGCGACAATTACGGAAAAAATTAGAGGATGACCCAGAACAACCAAAATTCCTTTTAACCGAGCCAGGGGTTGGTTACCGATTCAGCGCTGATGAATAAAAACGTTGGAATGGAGTCCAAATAATTTGGAATTGTTTCTCTCAACTGAAAAACTGATTATCGAACTGCTTCTGGTTGTAACCCTGGTTGCAATTGCTGTTCAACGCTTGAGGGTTCCTTATACGGTTGCGCTTGTATTGGTTGGGCTGGCCCTAACTACCCAACATTCCATTGTTGTGACATTAACCCCAGAACTTATCTTGACCCTTTTTGTTCCTCCGCTAGTTTTTGAAGCTGCGCTCCATATCAATTTTAAAGATTTACGCGAAAGACTTCCAGAGATCTTCGTGCTGGCTGTTCCTGGCATCATCATAACTACACTGATTGTGGGTGGATTACTGAGTCTACTGACCCCACTTTCGCTACCACTTGCCATGGTTTTCGGCGCATTAATTTCTGCCACCGACCCGGTTGCAGTTGTTGCGATGTTCCGCAGCATGGGGGTTTCAAAACGTCTGGCGGTGCTGGTCGAAAGCGAAAGTCTACTCAATGACGGTACTGCGATCGTTGTTTTCAATCTAGCCATTTTCGTCGCGTTAACAGGACATTTTTCGGTCACAAATAGCCTTATCGAATTTTTTCGTGTCGCGGTTGGTGGAACCGTTGTCGGATTATTGTCTGGATGGGTCATTACTCGTCTGATATCGCGAATAGATGACTACCTGATCGAAACGACCCTGACCACCCTGCTCGCGTTTGGGGCCTATCTTATTGCTGAGAGTTACCACTTTAGCGGGGTTTTAGCCGTGGTTGCCGCAGGCCTGGTCACCGGAAACCTGGGCCCGCAGGGCATGAGTCCCACTACCCGGATTGTGATCACGAATTTCTGGGAATACGTGGCCTTCTTGGCAAATTCACTCATCTTCTTAATGATTGGATTGAAGGTTAACCTCCCAGCCCTCACAGCTGCCTGGCAACCGGTTTTATGGGCAATTCTGGCTGTTCTCTCTTCAAGGGCAATTGTTGTCTATGGCCTGGGTAGTCTTATGGATCGTTTTTACAACCGCCTACCGTTATCGTGGTTGCATGTGATTAACTGGGGCGGATTACGTGGAGCCATAGCACTAGCCCTCGTTCTTAGTCTACCCAGCGAATTAGGACCGCAAAGGAATTTAATGGAACTTATGGCATTTGGCGTAGTTCTATTCACCATCCTCGTTCAAAGCACAACCATGAATCCGTTCTTGCGCCACCTGGGTCTGGTTACGCGCCCACCAGAACAAGTAGAGTTTGAAAAACGCCATGCACGTTTGGCATCCGCCCGCGCGGCGCTCAGCCATCTGGAACGCCGCCATGCAGAAGGTCTCCTGTCAAGTCACACCTGGGAAGTGCTAAAACATCAACTCACAGCAAAAATTGATGTTTTATCCAACGATGTCCGAGAAATGCTTAGAGCCACGCCCAGGATCGAAACCGAAGAACTGGCATCGGCACATCGCGAAGCCTTGCGTGCCCAACGCAGCGCCTTATTGGGATTACGCCACGATGGTATTATTTCTTATGATGTTTTTGATGAACTCAGCACTGAAATTGACGCGACACTAACGAAAGATAATCCTGGCTTTTCAGACCCATCAGCGTAAAAATAACATACTCAAATTTTTGAAGCCGCATCCATTTTTCAGGGAAGCGCAAATAAAGAGAGCTGAGGACGACGACCTCTGCTCTCTTTATTTGATTGGAGAAAAACCATCTCTTCCGTTGTTGAATGATTCTTCAGCGAAACAGCCTTCAGAACTTGCCTTGTTCCATGACAAATCAACAATTAGATTGCAAAAATCCTGTTCTTTTCGGGAAAATTTTTATATTTCTGCGCGCAGCAAAGGAAAGTCTACACCTTAATAATTTAATTTTTATTATTCTCTTATGTACCTGCCCTAATTTTTTATGCCTATTTTCAAGCAGGGGTCTAGAATTCCAAATTATGGGTGATACACTATGAAAAAAATTGGTGCTTTAGTCAAGCGTTGGCTTTTTGGTATGCCAATCGCCGCGATAATCTTCGCATCCCTAATGCCACTGCAAGCTCGGACTCAGCAGGTTCTCGTGCTTTTCACCCTGATCTGGTTCAACGTCTTCCTTTTGTATGATGTTCTTGGCAAATAAATAAATCCCAAAAAATATATCCCCAATCCCAAAATTTTTATTATTTTTTTATATCATTGGTGGTTATTTTTGTATTCTTTTTATACTAAAGAAATAAAATAGTAGGTTGGAGAGCAAGCAAATTATGTTATTCGCAATCGGACTTTTGATCGTGTTCGTGGCACTGGCCTTTAAAATTTCACCAAAAGAAAAAGAAGAAGATGCGCACGTGCATGGCGCTGGGCAGATTGGGCTTCTTGCAGCAATTGCTCTCTTCGGGGTGGATTATTTCACATCCTATTTTTACGCCACTGGCGAAATGATGAGCGCGCTGCACCCGTATGGCTTGCAAGGTTACGCTTATATAGCCGTAGCCTTTATAGCTGTGGCCAATATAGTGTTTGGCGCGTTGTACATGTACTCATTGGGGATTTTTAACGAGGGTGGTGGTTCATATACTGCATCCATGCGTTATTTGACTCCTGCACTAAGCCTGGTCGTAGCGGTGGTCTTGATTCAAGACTATATTTTCACCATCGTGGTATCTTCACTCTCAGGTGTTGATCAATTATTATCCATCACTGATTCTTACGGTATCCATTGGTTTTGGCACTTTCTGATCGGCGCATCACTGGCGGCCATCACCTGGTACATGACCATTCGTGGACGCGGTGAATCGTCTCGCGTTGTATTCACTTTGTTAGGCGTATTTTTACTGATGACCGTCACAATGGCCATCGGCCTCTTCATTGCCAAATCCAATGGTGTCGCTGCAGCTCCTTACGAAGAAACCGTACAGGCAGCCAGCCTCTCGCAAGCTTTTTATCATATGCTAACAGCATCGATGAAAGGATTGGTCGCACTAAGCGGCCTGGAAGCAATGTCGAATGGCATCCAATTTGTGATTGAAGATGATGCCGAAATAGTTAAGTGGGGCAAAAAACGCTTCCCCAAACTGACCGGATTATGGAATTTCTACAGCGGAAAATCGGGAATTGGGCGTTTTGTCCAAACTTCATTCCTATTCTACGGTGGCTTTACCACTTTATTCCTGACCTATTTCGCAATTCATTTCAACGTATTTGACGGAACTCTTGGTCGCTCCCTGGTAGGCAACCTGGCATTTATCGGTTTTGCGCAACTAGGAACTGGCGGTAAATTACTATACTGGGTTTATCAAATATTAGCAGTCGCCCTGCTTGCAGCGGCATCAATGACAGCTTTTCAAGATTTACAAGCCACCGCCTGGCGCGATGTAGCCATCGGCGAAGTGCCCGAAATCGTTGTCTATAGAAATGAACAGGGAACTTTTACCCGTTCAGTAACTGCTGGCTTTATCATCGCTGTCATCATTCAGTTTTTGGTACGAGGAAAAACCAGCGCGGCAGTACCGTATTACGGCGTCGGCGTTTTTATGCCAATTATGGTGATGGGTTTTGCTATACGCAAACATATACTCAAGACCCTTTCCGGAAAAGCCCGTACTTGGGGCGCCTTTGGGGCTGGGTTGGCAGGTGTGCTTTCCGCGATAGTGTTCGTTGGTCAAATCGTCGGAAAATGGACAGAAGGCGGATGGGTGGTACTGATCACTTTCAGTATCTTGATCCTGATTGCAAATGGCCTGCTCCTCTCCCCTATTGGCCATCGTGACCCCAAAAGTATCCATCGCATCGTTCGAGAAAAAGCACGCGTCCAGGGTTCAATGGCATCGATTGTCGAATGGCAATCACTTAAAATGCAGGAATACCGTTATACGCTCTACAATCAGCTTGCCGATATAATGGTAATTTTCGGCGTACGCAAGTTACCCCGCTATGACAAGCCAATTACAGCCGGAGAATTTGAGGATGCTCTGCACGCTGATCATCCCGATGCACCATCATTTCTAGATGCGTATTTATCTAAACCAGATCCGCATATCGGTGGTGCTCCAAACGAAACAAACGAAACCGATCCACGCAATTTATAATTTCTCCGCACGATACCCCATTGACCCCTCCCGAAACCGTAAGGAGGGGTCGATTTGTGGTAATATTTATTAAGAAATATTTTTATAAGGATGGCCAAAATGACTGAACCCCTTTCCCCTGCAAGCCGCCTACGTGAAGAGTTTAGCGAAAAGCAAATACTCTTCAATGCCCAACCTGCCATTATCCAACGGTTTTTGGAAGCACAAGCACGTCAGATTGCAGATGCACTGATCGAACACCGGCCTCAGGCTAAATTTATCCTGCCCGATCGAATCGTCGCGGAAATACCGCAAATTGACCAGCCAGCAACGATCAGTGTGCCATCCACATCTCGAGAACAGAATGTTGGTGGACTTGGGAACCGACTAACACGTCAAGACGTCAGAGAAGCACTGCGTCATCGGCTAAATGAGCTCGAACAATCACCTGACCATGCCATCTCAACCAGCGCAAGCTTGCTGCGCTATTCCGCAGCCGTGCACATGGTCCACAATATGTTGCCATCCGGGCGGTCTGTCACGTATCGGCCCGATGAAGATGAAGACATTCCCACTATACCCACCGATGATCTCGAACCAGAATCGGCAATCACCCAGGCCAGCGACGCGATTGCCGAGGAAGGAAGTGCCGATGAGGGTCGCGGAAATTTGCAGGTTCCTTTTGTTCCAGCCGCGCGTCGTTTCTACCTGCCGCAATGGATATCTTTCGACAACGGCGGAAAACTATTGGTTGGATCTGTGAAAGAGGCCGAGGCAAACCTGGCATCCATGCAACGGTTTATCGACATACTCCACGCAGCCTCATCTATTGCACCCTATATAATCGCGGATCTGGAATATCAGAAAAAACGCTACGGCATGCTTGGGCAATTAATCAACCAGGGCCGCGCCCTGGCGCGTTACAAAACGCAGGATATTATTCATACAATACAGGAACGCGCAAAATTGGGGACATTAAACCGTGGACTGAGCCTCAGTCTGCCTTATTTTGATGACCAGGAATTGCGGCTAAACATTACCACTTTTGAAGTTATCCCGGCGGGACGCATTATGTTCATTCCCGCCTTCGTGGTTCGGGCCGCCCGCGAAGAAGCAGCCAAGCGTATCCAGGATACACGCTTCAATCCATCCACGCGAAAACACCTGATCGCAGGTTTGCAGATGCTAGAAGCGGCTTTTTTTCACGCCTGATTTTTCCGCGCAGAATGGAATGGGAAAAATAATTTCCGCTGCACCAAATAACACCGGCATATCCTGATTAGTCCAGAATAAATCAAACAACATCCGGTTGAATGATGTTTCCACTGAAATAATCCATGATCAGAAGGTGCAAACCATGTTGTTTACCATATTACTATTAGCCTCCTTTTTCTACATCGCCTATCGGATCGCTCCGCGCGAAAAACAGGAAGATGCTCACATCCATGGTGCCGGGCAAGTTGGATTGCTGGCTGCCGTAGCTTTATTTGGCGTCGATTATTTCACCTCATATTTTTACGCCACGGGCGAGATGATGGGTGCCCTGCACCCTTATGGTCTCCAGCAATATGGTTTTGTAGCAGTTGCATTTATTGCCTTTGCCAATATCGTCTTCGGTGGACTCTACATGTATTCATTGGGGGTTTTCAACGAGGGAGGTGGCTCATTCACAGCTGCCATGCGTTATCTCGGACCATCCCTGAGCCTGGTAGTAGCGGTCGTTTTGATCCAGGACTACATTTTTACGATCGTTGTATCAACGCTTTCGGGCGTTGATCAACTTTTATCAATTACCGATTCGTATGGCATACCCTGGTATTGGCATTTTTTAATCGGCGCAGCGTTGGTGG
>CAINXK010000257.1 GCA_903854805.1 uncultured Anaerolineae bacterium | reverse complement strand
TGGAGCCCGTGGAAGATCATATCTCCATGGACGATATCCACGAAAATTGAGACGAAGACGAGTAAAAATATATTAACCTGAAGTATGGATTGGGGTGCTGGTTTGCTTCGAACCAGGTAATATTTGCGCTACGCTGTTTCGTGTGCGCAAATATTACCTGAAAAAGACTCTATCGATTGTTTTTTACGAGGGGTTACGCATACATTATTGACTTTAAACTAGTCAGGCCGCTGGCCGCGCATTCTTTGCGTCAGCTAATTTATTTTTGCATACTTTCCCATTCGGAAATTTTGAGGTCCATCTCTTTTTGAACTAGCTGGTATTCATTCCCAAGTTTGATGACTTCAGCTGGGCTGACCTGACGGTTCTCCAATTTATTGCTGATATCTGCCAGCCGGGTCTCCAGGTTGGCAATATTATTTTCCAATTCCTGCATCCGGGCCAGGCGGCGGCGTTCTTCCTTTGATCCCGTATCGCGTCCGATGATTGGCTTGCGCTGGATTTCGGATTGGCGGATTGTCGTTTCTTCCTGGGTGGCAAGAGCTTCCAGGCGTTCGCGTTCCTCGTGCATTTGTGAATAAGTCCCTTTGAAAATGGATAATGTCGATTCATCAGTTTGGATATCCCAAACCTGGGTTGCCAGTGCATCAACCAGGTAGCGGTCGTGGCTGACCAAAAGAATCGTCCCGGCATAAGCTTCCAGCACTTGCTCAAGGATTTCCTGGGATGGGATGTCGAGATGGTTGGTTGGTTCATCCAGCAGCAGCAGGTTGGTATCTTCAAGGGCTAATTTGGCGAGCGCCAGGCGCCCGCGTTCACCGCCGGAGAGAACCTCTACTCTTTTGTAGGCATCATCACCGCTAAATAAAAATTTCCCCAGGTATTGGCGGGCCGCCGAATCCAGCATATTGACTGCGGCACTCTGGATTTCTTGAATGAGAGTATTGGCTGGGTTTAAACCCTCATGTGCCTGGGCGAAATAGCCAATGTGCAGGCTGGCTCCCAGCACTACTTCTCCCTGGCGAGGTTCAAGCTGTCCCAGGATCGTTTTGAGAAATGTACTTTTACCAGCTCCGTTTGGGCCTATCAACGCGGCACAGTCGGTGCGGCGCAGTTCAATGTCGGGTGAAAAGAATAGCGATTTATCCGGCCAGCCGATTTCCAGATCATGTGTCCGAATGACAAGTTCACCGGAGCGTTTCTCGGCGCGTAAGTGCAAGTGCAGTTGCGGCGGGCGAATATTGGGTAAGTGCAGAGCTCGAACGCGTCTTTCGGCTTCGTCCACGCTAAAGGCGCTGGTGGTGGTTTCCACGCCCAGCTGAGCCCAGCTTGAATTTGCGACTGCGTCCATGCCCACCTGTTCGATAGCCTGTACCACGCGAGTCAGGCGTTTTAGTTTGCCCTTGGCCTGGAGAGTATTCTGGCCAGCGATATTCTTCTTGATGTATTCAAGATCTTTGACCAGTTTTTCTTTTTCGCTCTCAAAGACTTCGAAGCGGCGTTCCCAACGTTCCTGGCGTTGTCGCAAATAGTGGCTGTAATTTCCACGATATTCTTCGATACCGGCCGCGGTCATTTCGAGGATGCCGTTCGCAGCCTTGTCTAGAAAATAGCGATCGTGCGAGACGATGATGGCCGCGCCCTCCCACTGGCTCAAGTAGCCTTCGAGCCATTCAACGGCGGCTATATCGAGGTGATTGGTTGGTTCGTCGAGCAGCAGCAGGTCGGGATCTGAAAGCAAAAGCCGGGCCAGGAATGCGCGAGTGCGCTGTCCGCCAGACAGGTGATCGAGGCTTAGCATGTAATCGATTTTGTCGAACCCCAGGCCGGTTAGAACCTGACGAATGCGTGTCTGGTAGGTGTAGCCTCCGCGACGTTCGAATTCGTGTTGTAATGCGCCGTATCTTTCAATGATTTCAGGATCGTTGTTGGCCATCTGATGTTCAAGGCGGGTAAGTTCTTCCTCTTGCTGGATAATATCAGCAAATACAGATTCGCAAACATCCCAGAGTGAGCCAGACATTTGAAAGTCGGCTTCCTGGGGCAGATAGCCCATACGCACCCCACGCGCACGGTGGATAACTCCGGATGAGGCTTCGTCTTCGTCCGCCAAAATTCGCAATAAAGATGTTTTACCAACTCCGTTTGGCCCGACAATACCGAGTCTTGCGCCTTTTTCAACGCCAAAAGATAACGCGGCGAAGATATCGCGGTGCCCGAAGGATTTAGTCAGATTTGAAACTGAAATGAGAGACATGTTTGCTCAGGTTGATGAATAATTGCCTGGCAGTCAGATAATTACTTCTTTTCTGCCCGGTAGAATTTCACCGCAGCCTGTTCCATGGTCACCAGGCCGGCGGGGATATGTGGAATGATGATATCGAGAAATTTCTCGAGATTATCTGTGGTGTCGATAATTTCTACGATAATTGGCAAATCCTCAGAGAGGGCTTCAATTTTGAAGCTGTGGATCTGGCGTGAATTTGCTCCGAAGCCTAGCAAGCCGCGCAGAACTGTCGCCCCTGCCAGCCCTTGTTCACGAGCCTGCAGGACAATCCATTCGTAGAGTGGTTTGTGGCTGTAATGGTCGGCCTCGCCAATGAAAATGCGTAAAAGCGCACCTTGTTCTGGGAGATGCATGTGATTATCCTTTTGCCTTCGTTTCCAGTTGAGAAGACACAGGCGGGTAGCAAAAATCGTAATCCCGTTCTAGCTTTCGCTACCTTTCTGAAATGCTGGCAACCTGATTATTTCCAGATCAAATATGCGCTGGTCCGTCCCAACCAGACTGCCAGCAAGCCGAGCATGACATTTGCGCCAAGGTTGGCCAATGCTATCCATGAATCACCGGCGCGGGCCAAATTCATGGTTTCGTTCCCGAATGATGAAAAGGTGGTGAAACCACCCAGAATGCCAACAAAGATAAAAGCACGCGATTCGCTGGTAAAAATACCACGACTTTCCGCTAATTGAGCCAAAAAGCCAATTACGAAACATCCGATCAAGTTTACCGTAAGGGTACCGAAGGGAAAATTGATACTTTTTGAGGTTGTTTGAACCCATCCGCTGGTGAGGTAGCGCGCAATTGAACCGAGTGCGCCCCCTAAGCCAACCAGTAAAATATTTAGCATGCCTAGCTTTCCTCCGGGGGTTTCATAGTCTGGAAGCTGCGGTATAAGAGCAGATCATATACAATCTTCAAACTGCCGCACAGATAAAAAGGCAGGCTGAATAATCCCGGAATGCTGATGAAAAGACCAGCCAGGACTGGCGAAAGTGAAGCACCCACGGAACGGGCGATACCTGTTACTCCGGCCGCAGCTGAACGTTCATCTGGATCTACAACAGCCATGGTGTAGGATTGGCGGGTCGGAACGTCCATTTGTGAAATGCTGAACCGTAACAAGAGCACACCAATCGCCAGAGGCAGGTTGGGCATGAGCGGAACTAACATCAGCAGGATGTTTGACGGGATGTGGGTGAAAACCATCGTATTTATCAGGCCAATTTTCTTCGCGATACTGACTGCAAGCAAGGCTGAAATACCCGCAAGCACATTTGCGCCGAAGAAGATGCTGCCCAGGATGCCAGAAGCGATCCCGAATTTCAAGTGGAACCAATAGGCGATCATACTTTGGACGATCAAACCACCAGCAAACGCGTCCAGGGCAAATAAGGCGCTTAGTTTGAGAACCACTTTGCGGGATTTGTGTAATCCAAGTATGCGGGGCGTGCTGGCATTTTTTGATGGCTTGATTTCGACTGCCGGGGTGAGCCAGAGAAATAAAATGGATAGAATAAAACCACCGGCAGCATATCCCATCAAAACAACGCGATAGGCTGCTCCGGCGCTCATTCCTTGTGCTTGCAGTAACTGGGCAAGCCAGCCACCACTCAGCGCACCAGTTGCGGTGGCGAAAGAGCCAACCAGATTGTACCAGGCGAAAACCTGTGTGCGTTTTTCATCCGAAACAATTTGGGTTAGCCCGGCTTGTTCCACCGAAAGGAATGGGCCGATTTCGTTCCCACTCGGGCTGATCACGCCGATGATGGCGGCTGCCATCAGAATGATGGTGTTGTTTGTGAGCAGGAAAACAATACCTGCACCTGCCATCAGCATGGCTCCGATCAGGAGTGTCCGCTTTCGACCAAACCGGTCCGCTGAAGTTGTCAACCACAGAGAGATGCCTGCATCACCCACCAGGGTCAGGGTGAACAATAATCCGATCTGACCTTCAGTCATCCCGGTATCTGCCAGGTAGAGCGCAAGAATGATGGAAAGGAAACCATAGCAGAAGAGCCGGATGATGCGCGTGGAAAATAGAACGTTGAAATCGCGAGATTTCGAGATCATTTGGCAGCTACGTTTAGCCGACACCAGGCATACAGTGAGTCGTAAACTTCAAATTGGCGTTCAATATTTTCCATATCTTCAGGAAAACGCAGACTGTAACCACTTGCGATCGCCTCGAGCCCACGTGCGAGTGGGTCACTGTCAATATCTTCGCTAACATCCGCCGCGTGAATAATTTTTGCTAAGCGTAAGAGCCCCGGTTCCTTTAGACCGTATTTCAGGATGATGGATTCGAAGGAACAGCGGTTTTCGTGGTGCCCAAGCTCCACGCCTGGCGCATCAAAGGGGATTGCGCCGGTTTCGTGTGCGACTTTATCAATCTGGCTAGCTGGCACGAACAAAAACTCGGCCTCATTGTCAATGAATCGTGTGATCAGCCAGGGACAGGCTACGCGATCGACATGTACGTGTGAGCGAGAGATCCACTGCATATAAGTTTCCTCTTCCAGGTTTCGTTTCTGAATATTCAATATTTTGTTGCGAATTGCCGTTCTTTCGGGGCATTTCCAGACTTACTGGTTATCTTCTTCTTTTGAGTGCGACTCTGGAATATGTACAGGCTGTTCTTTGCCTAATTCAAGTGATCGTTGGTAGGCGGCCCAGATCGCCCTTGAAATTGCAGTGCGGAAACCGGCTTTTTCGAGATAATACAGAGCTTCCGCGGATGTGCCTCCAGGTGAGGTGACCTGGTTTCGCAGCGCAGCAACGTGTACATCATTGGTTTTGTAGAAATCCACGGACCCACGGATGGTCTGGACAACGAGCTGTTCGGCAATTCGGCGTGGAAAGCCCATGTGAACACCTGCATCGATCATTGCTTCCATGAACATGAATACATATGCGGGGCCTGTGCCTGAAAGAGCCGTAGCCATATCCAGGTAATGCTCATCTTCTACGAAAACTTCCTGCCCAAGCGCACCCAGTATGGCGCGGGCAGTTTCCTTTTGTTCATCCGAAACGGATGCCGAAATCGTCCAGACGGTGATACCTTCACCGATTTGGGCGGGTGTATTGGGCATTGAGCGCACTATGGTGTGGTGGGCCAGCCCCCGACCAATTTTTCTAATGGTTGCGCCAGCAATGATGGAAAGGACCAGTGCATCTTTGCGGATCGCGCCTTTCAGGTTTTCCATCACACCAGTGAGCCGTTGAGGTTTTACTGATAGTACGACCACATCCGCCTGGATGGCAGCCGCAGCATTGTCTGTGAAAGGCTGAACCCCGTATTTTGCTTTCATCTCCAGGCCGCGTTCTTCGCGCGGGCCAGAAATGAGCAAATGTTCTGGGGTCGCCAAATTTTGGCGGATAAGTCCACTCAGCATGGCTTCGGCCATGGCGCCCGGGCCGATAAAGGCAATGGTTTTATTGAGCACGGCGTAACTCCACGATTGGTATATTTTGTGTCGGAACCATCATTATATTCATAATACTGGTCTATTGGAAATAGCCCAATGCCAGGCGTAGTTTTTCCTCCACCTCGTCTGGCGCATCCTTCGGAAGTGATTGGAGTGCGGACTGGGCTTCGATTACCGAGTAGCCGAGGGATGTGAGTGCCGCAAGAACTTCAGAATCAGACTCGGACATGCTCGCAAATTTTTCCAGGCCGCTGGCTGGTTTCAAGCGATCCTTCAAGTAAAGCTGCATCTTTTGGGCGGTTTTTTTGCCAACGCCTGGTACACGACTTAATAAATCGGGTTCTTCTGAAAAAACTGCGCGTTGTACAGCATCCAGGGTCAGGGTCGAAAGCACGGAGAGCGCCAGTTTGGGGCCAACGCCGTCCACACCGAGTAAAGTCAAAAACAACTGGCGGTCGCTGGATGTTTCGAAGCCATATAAGGACAGATCATTTTCTCGAACGACCAGGTGGGTTTGCAACAGGACGATTTCGCCTGTGCTGAATTTTGTTAAAAGGGGCTTGGGCACAAATACTCGCATGCCAACGCCTGAGACTTCGATCACCAGGGCGTTTTCTTCGATTTGGGTAATATCGCCGCGCAAAGATGCAATCATAATCAATACCGTCTTGTGTTCAGGTGGGTTATTGCGATGGCCAGGGCATCAGCCGCGTCATCGGGTTTGGGGATTTTCTCGAGGGATAGCAGTACTCGGACCATTTCTTGCACCTGGCGTTTATCTGCAGAACCGTAACCGGTGACAGCCTGTTTTATTTCGTTAGGGGTATATTCGCCAATTTCCAAACCGGCCTGGGCCAGCGCAAGCATAACGACGCCACGTGCCTGCCCAACTGCGATCGCCGTGCTGATGTTTCTTTGGAAAAATAACTTTTCAACCGCAGCTGAATCGGGTTGGTGTAGACTGATGATCTTATTGATTTGTTCGTAAAGCTGAACGAGTCGAACCGCAGCTGAATCTTCCTTCGGCGTAGTAATAACACCGTAATCGACAGCTTTGCAGCTGCCATCGGGTAAATCATACACGATGGCATAACCAATGGTGGCGGTGCCAGGGTCGATACCGAGAACAAGTGGCATAAAAATATTTCGGGGCAGGTCTCAGACCTGCCCCGACTGATTTATTCTTCTTCTTCGAGAGCAGCCAGGGCTTCTTCGGAGATCTTAAGATTGTGGAAAACGTTTTGCACGTCATCCATTTCTTCTATGGTTTCGACAACCCGTAATACCTGGAGCGTGGGGTCGACATCCAATTCAAGATCTTGTTTTGCAAGCAAGCGCAGACCACTATCGTCTGGAGTGACCTTGGCAAGCCGGAGTGCATCGATGATGGTTTTGAAGGCCTCAACAGGAGCAATGATTTCGATATTTTCGCCATCTTCCTGAACATCATCGGCGCCGGCTTCAATTCCAAGTTCGAAGGCCTTGTCGTATGAAAGCTGGCTGGCTGGGAAGGAGAAATATGATTTACGCTCAAACTGCCAACCTACAGCGCCTGCCTCTGCCATGGTGCCGCCATTTTTGCTGAAAGCATGGCGAATATCGGCAACAGTGCGGTTGCGATTATCGGTCACGCAATCGACCATGATGGCCGACCCGTGTGGGCCGTAGCCTTCGAGGGTAAATTCTTCAAAGGCGGTCGCATCTTTGTCTTCGCCAGCCCCACGTTTAACGGCGCGCTCAATGCTTTCTTTTGGCATATTGCTTGCCCGAGCTTTTTCAACGGCCAGTGCGAGACGGAAATTACTACCAATGTCGCCGCCACCACTTCGGGCGGTCATAACAATTTCTTTTGCAATGCGCGTAAAGACCTGCCCGCGCTTGGCATCGGCCGCACCCTTTTTGCGGCGAATGGTTGCCCAATGGCTGTGTCCAGACATAATCGTTCTCCTTCGAAGTTCCCCACTGATGGGGAAAAATAACCACTATTGCGTGGGGGTTTGAGAAAATAGCCTGTGAATTATAACACAACTACGCAAAGAACCCGATCGCGATTGCCTTCGGACCGGCATGTACAATGATAGCTGGTGGAAGCACGTAGAGTGGGATTTCGGCGATATTCAGACGGGAACTTAGTTCTGCCCGCAAGGCTTGGGCCTCATCTTCTGCGTCAATGTGCATGACGCACAGGCGTGATTCGGCTGCCTTTCCATCAATTTGTTCACAGGTAAGCTCTGTCAGACGAGCGAGAGCACGTTTTTTTGTGCGTTCCTGTTCGAAGGAGGCAGCTTGCCCATCCTTGATCTGCAAGATTGGCTTGACTTGTAAGAGTTCACCAAAAAGCGCCTTGGCGGCGCCAATTCGGCCACCTTTTTGAAGATACTCGAGGGTATCTACTACAAAATACGTCTTTGCGTGCGGGATCATTGCCTGAATGTTGGTTTCGATCTGATCTGCGGAGATCCCATTTTTTGCCTGTGCATGGGCAGCTAGTACCATTTGACCGAGGCATCCGGCGATGGTAAGTGTATCGATGATGCGAATATCTACTCCTGGGAAATCCAGTCTGGCTGTCTCGGCAGAGCGTATGGTTCCGCTCATTTTCCCGGTCGGCGCAATTACGATGATGGTTTCGCCGGTTTTGGCCGCTTCCGAAAAATAGGGAACATACAATAGCGGCAGCGGGGCGGCTGTTTTTGGGAGTGCGCGGGAAGTTGTGAGTTTTTTGAGAAACTCAGCCGTAGTGAGTTCGGTATCATCCTGGAAGGTCTGTTCCCCAAATATTACCTGTTGGGGGATCAGTGGGATTCCAAGCTTCCCAGCCAATTCGAGCGGTAGTCCAGAGGTTGTATCAGCAATGATTATTGTCAAATCCGTCTCCTTATCGAGAAATTCCGACTTAATTTATTTCAAAAATCAGTTTTCCGTTTTGTAAAATTTCATCGTATTTATTTTCAAGCGCAGCATTTGTACCGCGCAGACCTGCAACTACCTCTTCAGTCCAGCGTAAATAGTTCTTTTTGCGTTCCAAATTCCATAGGCTGGGTGGTGAAAGGATCAAATCCGATAGGTTACAGCTCTTATCTGCTAATTTTATTAATTTTGCGTGGAATGACATATTTGGAGCATGCTCAATTTGTAATTTCTTACGAACCAGTTTGGGCAAGGATTTGTCATCGGTGACCTCCAGAACAACCGCAAGAACCATATCACCAAAGTTGAGTGTAATTTCTTCTTTGGTGGTCTGGGTGTCCTCGAGGGTGTCATGCAGTACAGCTGAGATCAACGTCGTCGAATCCCGTATTCCGCCTACATCCCATAACCATTGGGTAACTTCTATAGGGTGATTAATGTACGGAGAGTGTATGGCGTTCTTCCTGCGTTGATCGCGGTGTTTGTCAGCAGAAAAGTGGATCGCTTTCAATAATGAACCAGTAGTTTCGTCAAAAAGTGGAGACATTTTTAATCCTTTGAATAATAGATCAGGTTGTGAAGCAACGTTTTTGAATTTCCTTTAACACAAAGATCTCCCTGGAAAGCCAGCGTATTTGGCTTGAAGTATGGTTGTTACTATTGTAGGGAGTGGTATTGGCGATAATTTCATTCTTCCTTAAGGCATCTTCTATCTTGATCCAGACAGGCAAAAATCCTAGCTCTAACTCGTATGTATCCAACTGTTGTTCATGAAGCTTGTACTCAACCTGGCAAAAAAAGTAATAGGAGGTCATTTTAAAAACCGCGAAATTTGGTTCTACAGGACGATCATACTCAACCACTTTGCCAAAAGTCTGTCCGACCTGAATTACTTGTGCGCCGCACTCTTCGCGAATTTCGCGTGCCAGGGCCTCATGCTGAGTCTCACCGACTTTGATTCCGCCACCCGGGAATTTGTAATCACCCCGTTTGGATGAATGTACCATCAGTAATTTTTTATCGTGGAAGATAATGCCTCGAACGGCCTCCCGGAAAATAGTAAGACCTTCGGTTTGCATGCCTTTGACGTGGAAGATTTCTTTTAATAATTCCATGCGATTACCAATAAAAAGCTCAATCTGATGCCTATAAATCTTTTCGATAGACCCTGTGCGTTTTGTAAAAATCAACACCCAGGTCGCGGAGTTCCCTTTGCATCCTTTCGTTGTCAACCCCGATCTGGACAATTTCGGCGTGTTTGAACTGGCCGGATGCGCTGATTGCTTTGTACATTTCGCTGAAGAGAATTGCGGTGCCACCCAGACCGCGGTATTCCTCGAGCATGCCTGCGCCATTGATGTTGATCCAATTTGTGCGTTTTAGTTCAAGCAGCATGGTGAGCCAGCCAAATGGAAATAGCCTGCCTTTGTTTTTTTGGAGAGCGGCAGAAATATCTGGGTATGCCAGAAGAAAGCCAGCGGGTTTGTCGGTTTGGTCAGAATCGACTGCGTTCTTCATGACTATTTTAATCAATTTCGGATCTGCAAACCATAGCAATTGGGCTGCCATGGCATCAATGTCGTTATCATCAAGCGGGTAGGTTCCGGTTGTACCTTCGAGTGCTCCGTTATATAGTGCCTTCAGGTGCGGGATTAAGGAACGCAGGTCTCGTCGGGTATGAAAATGTGCAATATGCAACCCGCGTCTTTCCTGGATCTTCCTGGATATTTCGTGTAGCTTGCTGGGGAGTTGCATGCTTGGGTCAAGATAACCGCTGACAACTTCAGATTCTGTCTCAAAACCAAGTGATGTCAATAAATTGGGGTAGTAGGGTGGATTATATGGTAACCCAAAAGCCGGGCGATGTTCAAAACCTTTGACGAGTAATCCCATTCCGTCCAGCAGAGTGAAGCCTTTAGGGCCGATGATTTCATCCAGGCCGCGTGCTCGAGCCCAAGCGCCACCGGCTGCAAAAAGTTCAGCAGCGGCTGCGGGGTTATTTTTGGTTTCGAACAAGTAGAAAAAGGCAGCCTGGGCATGGTTGAATTGGTTGTAGCGTTTGTTGTTCAAAATTGCCAGACGGGCAATTGGTTGGCCCGCTTGCAGGCACAGGAAAAAGGCTGCTTCCGAATGCCGGTAAAATGGGTGACGCCGAGCATCCAGCATCAGATTCGCGTCTGATGCTAAGGGAGGCACCCATTGCGGAATGCCAGTATAAATTCGGAAGGGCAAATTGAGAAAACTTTGGGCTTCTTTTTTATTGGCTGGATTGATCTGGATGATTTCCATAAATAAATAGGCAGGTCTACTTAAGACCTGCCCGAGGAAAGTT
>CAINXK010000256.1 GCA_903854805.1 uncultured Anaerolineae bacterium | reverse complement strand
TTTGGTTTTAAAAAATTTCAAATTCTGAGATGACCTGAAATCATCTCGGGATTTTTGCGTTTGTTGTAATATTGCATGCTATTTATGAGCTTGATGGTTTGTATTTTATGGAAATCGTTCACCTGGCTTTGAGATACCTTGAAGGCATGCCAGGGAAGCACTGTTGATTATCTGTTTTGAAAATATTATGCGTGGAATGCCAGACCGCAAACTGACGATTATTTTATTATGGTTCTCCCCAAATTAGTAGGGAAAAAATATTAAATCTGCGGTAACAAGCGCAGGTATTGCAGGGACTACTGGGGGTGTTTTTAGCACGAATAAGTGCCGAATGAACGAATGAAACGCAGTTTCTTTGGAAAACATCGCGAAAAAGCGCCCCGAAATATTTGCGCGTAGCAATATGTAGGGTAAAAGTTGATGCCCCGGAATAGCGCTGATTGATTGTTTCCCGCTAATCTGATGAGAACCTTTATTTATTAAGGTGTCCTGGAGGCGTTTCTCGAGGTAGGGTTTTGTCAAAGCGACTTACCGTGGGCCTGTCTGGCCGATTGAATGAAATAAATGGCTGTCAAGGGATCGGGGTGCCGGTTTGTTCGATTTTGACTGAAGTTACCAGAATGGAATTACAGCCTTCATCCTGCCAGAAGTATGTAAATTTTCCTGTTGCATCGAAGATATCGATCCGGAAAATTTCTCGCCCACTGATGGTGACAAGATTCCAATCCCGCACTACCAAAAGCTGTTGATAAATTTCTTCGGTTTGCGGAACAATGTGCAATAAATTGATACTGCCCTGTGGTTTGGGTTCTGAAGAATCCCATTGATAATAGAATGCGTGGTTATAAACGCGAGTGGAGACGCGTGATGGTGATGAGAATTCGCCAGTGGTAATCAAAATATCATGCGTTGCAAAAGGAATCGGTTCGTCACGCCAGTTTGAAACATGCCGTACCACCCCATGAAAGACAGAAAATGGGATTTTTTCATATGCTATTTTCCATGATCGACCATCTTTGCGATCAATTACGCCGCTAAAATCCGGCGAAAAAGTGAGATCAGCGAATGGGGGTGCAGCCAACCCGAAAAAATCGGTATTGAGTGAATAGTAAAGAAACCCGCATAGGGATATGAAAACAAGCAAAAGCGTAAATCCCCACAAAGGCGACATCTGTAGAATGAATACAAGCGGCAAAGAAAGGATATCTCGAATTGATGGCCGAGATTGTTTTGTGCCAGGAGACGAATCGGGGTGATAGCTCAAATTTTTACCGGATTACTTCGGTTCTGTTAAGGAATTATGTTGTTTTCAGGATAATCACTAGCGGGTGACCTGATTTGTCATTGAGAATATCGGATCAGGCCTTCCCAATACGTTAAATATTTAGGTCGATCCTGTTGGATTCAATCATAACGCAATTTCGCCCTGCTTCCTTCGCTCGATGCAGGGCACGGTCGGTTCCCTCCAGGTAAAAATAGCACAAACTCATCACCACCGAAGTGCGCGAGCACATCAATTTCTCGGATAATCTTTTGGCAGGTTTTTGAAAATTTCAGAAAAATTTGAACTCCCATCGCATGGTCATAGGTGTCGTTGATATTTTTGAAGTGATCAATATCCATGATGGTAATTGACAAGGGATGCTTAAACCGGAGTGTGCGTTTTATTTCAAACGGTGCGAATTCCAGTAAGCGCCAGCGATTAAAAATACCGGTGAGTTCATTCGTCGTTGCGTGCTGTTGTAACTCTTCTTTAAGCGGAATCATCCCAATCGCGAGGTTGTTGCCAAATAATTTTGGCAATCCCCAAAGCCAGGATTGTTTTTTCGAGCGCTCACCAGCCAAGTCCGCCATGGGTTATGTCCAATTGGTATTGAATAAATAGGGCGATGAGCTGCATGAGCAGGGCGGTGCTATGAATATGAGCTAGGTGCGAATATCAATGTCCATGATAGCCTTTGGAAACTGGTCTCGTTGATGAAAGTCAATCTAGCTAAATAGAAGCTGCGGTTCTGTATAAATATTCTGACAATCCAGGCGGGGTAGAAAAAAATGCAGAACCTTTCGGTTGGGATGAAATTTTCGAAAAATTATCCTGTTTGTTGCCATTTATCCGGTGCCAGGAGAAAAATAATAATTTGGTTTAGAAAGTTACAGATTCTTTTTCAATAAAAAAATTAGTATAGCATATCTATTCTGACAGAAATTTAATCAAAACCGATACGGTATTGAACATGGATTCATCTCCAAGTCACTTATCCAGGTACGGTTTAATCGCTGTGTACCAGATGTCGGTAATTAATTCATATCCAGCAATATTGGGGTGGTTGCCATCGCTGTACAAGGTAGCTGGATTGGTGAAAATGTCGGTGTGATAAAAATCAACTGTTACCGCAGCGTAGCTTGCAGCTTTCATTATTATAATTTCATTTAAAGCGCTAACATGCTCTGACATGCGCGCCAGATCATCAGGAGTGGTAGCACTAAAAGCTGGTTCTGCAGGATTCGGTGGGTTAGCAACCACTGGACGCTTGGATTGGTCATCGAGCAATGCGACGAATATTTTTGCGCCTGATCCACTTAACTGACCCAATATCGAATCCATGCTGGCCGTGAAATCTTCCAGGTCTTGTTGTTCCGCTTCGGTTGTTATTGGATCCGGGCCATATTCGTACAGATACCATAAATTATTAGAGCCTATCCAAACCAGGACAATATCGGGTTTGGCATTCAATGCTTGCGGCAGGGTTGCTGGCTCGCCGTTCACTCCATGAATAAGGTCATTTGAGGTCCACCCTGACTTGCCCAGGTTGATGACTTGGGTCCCCGGTCTTTGGACAGCGATCAAATCAGCTAGTCGAGTTGGAAAGCCATTCAATCCAGATTCATCTCCATCACCCTGGGTCAGACTATCTCCAAAGGTGACAATGTTCAGGGCTCTTGCTGGTAGCACTGAATGGCTCACGGCTGGCTTGGTCGCGATGATGACGACGGGCAGCTGTGTGGGCATGGAAGTTGGTTGGGCCGAGGGGGTACTGGTAGCTGGTTCTACCGGAGTGAAAATTGTTGGCTGGGGTGTCAGGGCAGCTGCTTTGCAGGCAGTCAGTGCGAGCGCAATGATTAATAATTGGGTAACAATCCGGATGATTTTAAGCATGGCTGATTTCTCCAAGGGTAATTTGATAACGCTAAGTCTTAAGTTAGTCAAGCCATAACCCTGTATGCGCAATATTGAGGCAATCCCTGGTTTCAAGGTAAATGCTGATAGCCAGATATGCGTGACACTCTCTGGTTAACGATGATCGATCTTTCTTTTAAATTTCCTGGTTTTCTAACGTCAATAAAGGGTATGATTTTATTTGGCTTTTTCTGGTATGTTAGGAGCCTGCTGAAAAAGTCCCCTTTTGAAAAACAAATTTTCGGGAAGTGGGTGATTTTATCGATATTAATGCCATATCTGCGGTCATAATCCCAAAATATGGCCACTTTCTTGGCCTGTTGTGGGAAATATTTTCACGGGATTTTCCAGAATAGGGGTTTTTCATAGCACTCTTAGATGATGCTTACACCAGTATTCACGCTATTTATTGTCCGAGTAATTCCAGTGGTCCCGGATGTGTCCTTTTGGGTTTGTTGTGCTTTATTTTGCTTGGGAGTGCACGCTAGCATTTTTTTATCTTTGACTGAAAGCGCAATTGTCTGCCGTTAAAGCAATGTTGATTATTCGGCAGCTCCGGATGAGAGCACTTTTTAAATATAATTTTGCGGGATATTTGCATGCGTTATGAGATCTGAAAGTGGTTGGATAAAAAACCTGATGGAAGGCAGTCTTGTGCCAATTACCAGCTTTCATCTAATTCCTTTGCAGCGCGTTGACCGGAAAGATAAGCGCCATGCACAGTGGCGGGATGCGTGCGGTGAGTGGCTTCGCCCGCAAAAAAAAGCACTTTATCAACTGGTTTTGCCAGGTCATCATAGATGTTTGGCGTGGCGCCTGGTTTCAGCGAGCTGTAGGAACCCAATGCATAAGGATCCTGGCCCCAGCGCGTGATTAGCCAGCCAATCGGTTCAGGGATTTGTTTACCAAGCATTTGACCCAGTCTGAGAAGAGCCTG
The DNA here is from genome assembly GCA_903854805.1 of uncultured Anaerolineae bacterium. Next base: position 6,061 of record CAINXK010000256.1, on the reverse strand, counting down.
GTTGAGAATTTCTTTATCACTGAGTGCTTCGATCTCGTGTCCGTATGCCCCGGCGTTGAATGCAAGCAAGACCGGTTGCCCGAGCAGTGCATTCAGGTTTAGCCATTCACACCACTGGCCTTTTTTTTCTGAAACGTAACCAATCAAATGAGTATCTGTGTCCCAGAAGACCTCGGAAAACTGCAAATAGACCTTGTTTAATACCCCAGAACCAAATAGTTTTAATGCATTCTGTTTTTTATCGGGCAGTGCAGGCTTAAACTGAACGCTTCCACTTTGTAGTACACCGGCTGGCAAGGTTATGATAGCCTTGCGGGCTGTGTATTCCCTGTTCGCTGTTAGGATACGGATACTATCCGGGTTGTACTCCACCTGCCGTACGGTTTCTTCCAGGCGGATATCCAGGCCTTTGATCAGTGGGCGCGTGAGCTGCTCATATCCCATGGGGAATATAACATCTCCACCATCAAATTCACCTGCATCGTCAAACCAATACAGTGATAGGTCCTGCACGTCGGCGGCGTATTCATGTTCAATTTCGGTATTGATGGCATAGACAAGCTTGCGCATGCCATCATCTGAGTAGTGCTTGTTGTTCAAATATTGATCAATGGCTTTCTGTAGCGAAACATCACTTTCAAAATCTTCCTGCCAGAATTCAATTCGAGTCATTAAATCATCAAAAGCTTTTTCCAATTCGACAACTTCAGAGGCAGAGAGTTCTGCACCGTTTGTGTTGAAGATGGTCAGGCTGTCATAATCAGTTTTAACGCGCTCCGCACCAACTTCATCTGCCAGTTGGGTCAGTGGGTTGGCCTTTACTCCATGAATCCACGAAGCTCCGATGTCAAGAGGCAGCCCAAGCGTATGATCGGTCCAGATTCGCCCACCAGTGCGCTGCCTGGCTTCGAGAACGATAACGTCATACCCCAGTTCCTTCAAGCTCTTAGCGGCGGATAGTCCTGCCATTCCGGCTCCAACTATCAGGATATCGGTTTCAGTTGGGAGAACGGGGGCCTCAACAGTTGGGGTTGGCTGCAGCCTCTCTGCGGTAGATTGTACTTTCAGTTCGGGCTGCAAGCTCGGTGTCAGAGTAGAATCAGGTTGTAATGTGGGTGTTTGTGGTTCCAAAGATGTACAGCGTGCAATCAACAGCGTCCCCAGCGAAAGGGCAGTCAATTTGAGAATATCACGACGAGATAGATTTGCCATATTTTTCCTTATTGCCGAGACCCAAATAGTAATTATTCAGTAACTTGTGCAAACCTGAGCAGGCCATCTTAATCCAACCTGGACCACCAGACAACGGTTTTGGCATTTTGTTTAATTGGGCTGCCATTTTTTGAAAAATCGGCGAATTTTAGGGCGCCCTGAATTCACCGCTGTTCCAAAACCAGGGCGCTCTTTTTTGAGCAATCGACAACGAAGCAAACGCCATGAGACTGGCGCGTGCTTCGTTGTCGTGACCCGAAATAGTATTTTTTCTGGAAATTATCCAGGTCAGGAGATGGTCAAAATAATCCCTAAACCTGTCCAAAGTGGCTTCCATCCAGCGTTAAAACGAATTATTTGGTACGCAGATTTTGAGCAGCTTTCTTTAATTCTGCTGAGTTGGCCTGGATTTTTTTGATGGCAGTGACCGCATCGTCAACGCCCTTCGGCCCACAGCGGAAGATGGCTTCATCAACCCAGACGGCTTCGTGCTCGCAGGCGCGGGTTGCTTCAGGTAAGTTCATTTCGCTGAATTTGAAGTATTGCGGATAGGCATTTGGTACAGCCAGTTTTGACTTCTGGGGCTGGAAAAGTTGGTAGTTATGCATGGCTTCGTAGCCGACCCAACACTCGATACCTTCCGCATCCATCGCGGCGCAGAGAACATCGTGTTCCACCCCGAATTCTTCGGGGGTAATGGCGAAGATGTAGCGGTAAAATGAACGGGTGGTATGGCGGGGATCTCGTTTGAGTACGCGTACACCGGGTATTTCACTTAGGGCTTCATCCATATAGGCTGCCATTTCTTCGCGTTGCCTGGCTTGGGCAGGGAAGCGCTCAATTCCGACCAGGGCTAGAGCGGCGGAGATTTCGCTCAATCGGAAATTCCCGCCCACCTGAAAGTCCATGGTGTCGTCTTCCGGACCGCCTCCCAGCGCATGTGGGCGTCCACAATCGATAATGGAAGCGGCTTTGGCAGCCATTTCAGGTGTTCTGCAAAGCAGGATGCCGCCTTCGCCGGTAGTCAGCGTCTTGGATGACTGCATGGAAAATGAGCCAAAATGACCAATTGTGCCCGCGCCTTGCCCGCGCCACCTGGCTCCGTGAGCATGCGCGCAGTCTTCGATCACGATCAGATTGTATTTATTCGCCAATTCCATGATTGCATCCATATCTGTCATGTTTGAGCCCAGATGGACTGGAATGATTGCCTTTGTTTTGGGTGTGATCGCTTTCTCGACTGCTTTAGGATCCAGGCAATAGTTGTTTTGGTCGACATCCACGATAACGGGGATCGCCCCGGCTGCCATGGGAGCCGAGGCTGTGGCCTGGAATGTGTAGGCTGGAACAATGACTTCGTCACCCCAGCCAATTTCTGCTGCCCTTAAGGCGACTTCCAAAGTGATAGTTCCGTTTGCCATCGGGACTGCGTAACCGCCGCCCTGCATTTCCGCAAACTTTTTTGCCAATTCAGCCGTTTTAGGACCCGGAAATGGGAAACCGCCCCAACGTCCGGATTTGATCACATCGGTGACTGCATCAATGTCACGCTGGTCCCAAACAGGCCATTCGGGATATGGGTCAGTGCGGGTCTTCTCTCCGCCCAGTATTGCGAGTTGTGTCATAGTATTCTCCTTGGGGTCTATTGGAATAATTTAACAGAAAAGAGATAATAACGGGGGAACCCAGTTTTCATTTTTCGCCAAACTTAGAATCCACAATGCAATGCATTGGGATGGAGTACTTTTAGCGGTTCGCCGCGTTCGAATGATGCTCCAGAGGCTACTTGGTGAGACTTGGCATCCAGAGCCAACACCAACTCATCCATACTCTGGGTATCGAACTGAGTTTCATAGCAGCGGACGGCGGCGATTTTTGTTGTCCAGGTCGCGGAAATATCCACAATCAGGTTCGGTTCGCGCGTGTAGTAAAACGCCATACCCTTGATTTGGTGACCCGGGTAAGCCCGGTCCGCCGAAGGATCGCTGGACGGGATCCTAGTCAGTCCTGCAAACATGACTGCTTCAGCAGCCGCCAGCCCGGTCTGAATATGGTCGCGATGTCCCTCGTAAGTTAGCCAGGGGTCAGCTGTAAATATAAAATCAGGTTGAATGATGCGAATATACTTTAAAAGATCGCGGCGCAGCGCAAAATAATCATACTCACCTGCATCTGGGTAGCCGAGCCAGAATTGTTCTTTTACGCCGATGATTTTTCCTGCGGAGTCCTGATCGGATTTCAAGATAATGGCTGCCGCTTCACTGGAAAGCGAGCCATCTACAACGCCCATTAAGTCATCGGTTACGGTCAGATAGAAGATATCTGCCTGGGTTTGTTTGAGCAGCGCCAGAGTGCCCGCTGCTGCTATATCATTGTCATCATAATGCGGCTGGATGCACAGAATTCGTTTGGCCGAAAATATGTCTGGAGTAGGCAGGATAGTTTCAATGTTCATGCGATTTCCACAATTTTGCCTGTTTTACTCGATAAGAAAGCGGCTTCGATGATTTTCATGTTTATTAAACCTTCCAGTCCACTTGCTGCGGGTGTTTTGTTTTCGCGGATGCAATCTACGAAATGTGCCAGCTGTGCATTGTACATGGACTGCGGGCAATGTTCCTTGCGTGGGTATTTGAAACCGGATTTGAGAATATCCACTTTGTGCGTTTCGGTATTTGGTAGTTCGAGCAGGGTTGGGAACAATTGACCAAATCCCTGGGTGCCATATAACTGGGTTGCGGCTTCAGGGCCATCGGCATGTGGCTGCCACCAACCGGATTCGACATAAGAGGTCGCACCGTTTTCCCATTCCACGATGATGACGCCGGTATCGTCCACGTCAAAATCCTTGTAATGGGTTCCAATTTTGGCATAAACCGAAACAGGCTTGGGGTCACCGAGAAGAAAACGAGCGGTATCAAGTGCATGGATGCCCATATCTGCCAGCGCACCACCTCCGGCCAATTCTTTTTTCGTGAACCATCCAGCCGGTCCCCAGTTGGTATGCACACCATAGCCCTTCGTTCGGATCAGCTTGCCCAATTTTTGCGACTGTGCTTTTAGCCAGAGTACATCTTCATCGAAGCGCCAGCAGTGTGCCACCATCAGCTTCGAGCCGCTTTTGGCGCTGGCTTCCAGCATTGCTTCGGCCTCGCGTACGTTCATCGCCATCGGTTTCTCGACCATTACATGCACGCCCGCTTGTAATGCGGCAATTGCCTGGGGTGCGTGTAGGAAATTAGGCGTACCGATCACAAGCGCATCTATAGCGCCTGTGGCGAGCATCTGTTCGATGGTCTCGTACTGGTTTTTGATCCGAAATTTCTTTGCCAGCAGGCTCGCTTTATCTGGGAATTTCTCCACCACAGCCACTAATTCAACATCTTGTTGGGCTTTTGCGGCTTTGGCATGAATATCAATAATATATCCAGCACCTGAAACTGCTATTCTCATTTTTCCTCCAGCGGATGTCTGATACCAACTTTAGCCTATTCTTTTGTCATCTGCCTGTGTGTTTCGTCAATTATAGCGGATGCTGTCTTGCTGCGTGTTAAATTGCATGCTTTGGACACATTTTCTAATCGGGTTATTTATTAACCTGGCGACATTACCAGGGTATGCATTTTTGGGGCTTTCTCGTTATAATCTTGTTATGCGCCCCAACGATTCTATTCGTACGTACTACGACAGTAACACAAGTCTTTTCTTGCGTTTTGGATCTTCAAAGGAAATTCAAACAATCCATCGGGCATTGTGGTTGGAAGGGATCACTTCTGTGTCTGATGCACTCAATGCTGCCAATGAGCTTATTTTGAATGAAGCAAAATCCATGTCTGAACCAGTGCTGATCGCGGATCTTGGTTGTGGAGTGGGGGCTACATTATTGCATTTACTCACTTGTCTCCCACCAACATCCCGGGGTATTGGTCTGACACTCAGCGCGGTGCAGGCGCGGCTTGGGGGCAAACACTTCCAAAAGAAAAATACGCCAGGCTTGATTGCTGAAGCCGATTTCCATCATTTGCCGATTAAGGCAGGCTTTGATCTGGCATACGCAATTGAATCTTTTGTGCATTCCTTTGAGCCAGAGCGTTTTGTGGCCGAAGCTGCGCGCATTTTACATGCTCCTGGTGTCGGAAAATCTGGAGGGCGTTTAATCCTGATTGATGATTTTTTGGGAAAGAGCGCAGATGGTTCTGATAAGAAATGGCTTGACCTGTACCAACGCGGTTGGCATATTCATAATCTACTCCAGCCAGACGAGTTGGCTTTGATTGCTTCCCGTAACGGGCTCAGGCTGGTTGAAAATCGTTTATTAACCCCTTATCTGCGCCTGCGGGTCGTACCTGACCTGTTTGCCCGGATATTGGCGATAATATTCAGACCTTTTTGGGGTTTACATCCAATTGTTCCGTCGATGCTTGGAAGTACGGCGCTTCAAAAATGCCTGCAAGCCGGCTCGGTAGAATATCGCTGGATGGTATTTGAAAGAACCTAATTCCGGGTTCTTGCAGGAGCTGGGGGATGCTCACCTGCGCCAATGTCGTCTGGGGGTATGGCAAGTGTTTGGCTTTGGGAATGTGAGAAGGAGTCTACTGGCCACCGGATGTCACTTCACTATAATGAAAGTGCTCTGGTTGATCAGCCTGTTATCTTCCTGGTCTTTTTCTTTGCCAATGGCAACTCAGCACAGGTCAGGCTAATCAGTTCGCTCAGCCAATCTCTATCATCCCACAGGTCACCAGATATTAAAAAATACGCTTTTGCTCCTGGGTAAGGCGGCATTTCTTCGACGGCACCAAGGAAAACCCTGCCAGCTTCGGTTGGCTTGACGAATAACTGATCATTG
>CAINXK010000255.1 GCA_903854805.1 uncultured Anaerolineae bacterium | reverse complement strand
GTGTTTAACGTTTTGCCCAACTCTCGAAAGGCCAGCAGGGCAAGCCCAATTCCGTTGATAGTTTTTCCGGTCACATATGCCAGCAAAACACCAAAAATACCTTGTCCTTGTAAAAAAGCATACAGGATCAGCCCAGCCGTGGCGATGCTTTGAAAAACATTGACGCGCGCGATCCAGTCAAAACGCCGCAAGGCTTGTAACACACCGGTTGAGCTTTCCGCGACGAGATTGGTAAGTAGGATCACTCCATAAAACAGGAAAAGAGGCGCAGTTTGTAGGTTTTTAGCGAAGCTGTTCGCTGCCCAGGGTGTGAGTAAAGCCAAAACCAGGTAAGCGGCAATTGAAGTGGCCATTTCGGTTAGCATGGCGGTTTTGACCACAACTGCAGCTTCGAGCTTTTTAGCAGCCTCAGGGCTTGAACTGGAGCTGCTGCGCGGCAGTACCTCGCCCAGGCGTTTGACAATCACTTCGCTCATACGAAAAGTCAACAGACGATTAATGTTGGATGCAAAAGTAATCACGGTGGTTACCAGGCCCCAATCGGTAATGCCGATCAGGCGCACCGCCAGGATGCCCTGCCCGAACCCCAGCGCTGCTGCGATAAGGTTGCCGCTCAGTAAATGGCTGCTATTTTTTATTACCCGGCGTAGGGTGGCATCCTCTTGCCAATGCGTGGTGGTGTTTTTGAAGAGTCTTTTGACCCAGGTGGATATATCCTGGATTTTGGTGTTACGACGGATAGTGGCAACCACTTTTTCCCAGAAACTCACAGAGTCAAGACCTTGTTCGCCCAGGAGCGTTCAGCTAAATACCACTCGATCAGTTTTTGCGTGCCGCTCCGCATGTCATACTCAGGAGACCAGCCGAGCATTTCTCTAGCTTTGGTGACGTCGGCCCAATTGGTGAACATGTCTGCCGGGTTGGCCGGTCCATGGATAATATTTGCTTTTTTGCCGGTCAGGTCTTCGATCAGGGTCACAAGCTTGTTGATTGAGATGACTTCGTGGCCGCCCAGGTTGATGATGGTATGCCCTAAAGGTTTTAAGGCCGCGATGATACCCCGTGAAATGTCATCGATATATGTGAAGCCACGGGATTGGTCTCCATCGCCGTAGATATGGACGGGCCGGCCTTCAATAATCCATTGCACAAAGCGGAAAAGGGCCAGATCGGGGCGTCCTGCTGGGCCATAAACGGTAAAGAAGCGCAGTACGGTGGTGTTTAGATCATAAAGATGGTGGTAGGCGTGGGTCATGGCCTCCGCGCCTTTTTTGCTGGCAGCATATGGTTGGAGTGGTTCGCTGCTTGATGCAGTTTCTGGGGTTGGATAGGGTGGATTGGATCCATAAATGCTGGAGGTCGAAGCCAGGATAAACGTCCCTGAGCCGGTTCGCCGGCAGACCTCCAGCATATTAAGCGTCCCAGTCACATTCGAATCGACAAAGATCCAGGGGTTTTCGACGCTTAATCGTACTCCAGCCCGCGCGGCGAGGTTGATCACGCCGTCAAATCTTTGTCCTTCGAATAAATGAATCACATCTTTGTGGGAAATATCTGCGCGAAGAAAGTTAAACCCAGGCTTAGTCTGAAGTTTCTGCAGACGGTATTCTTTCATGCGCGGGTCATAGGCATCATTCATATTGTCGATACCAGTGATGGTGTGACCCTGGTCAATAAGTATTTCAGATGTACGCGCGCCGATAAACCCGGCGGCACCAGTAACAAGGTAGTGAGCCATAATATCCTGATTTCTAATAAATAACCCCGGGGTAAATTCACCGGGGTTATTAAAAAGTTAAAGACGCACGACTTTCGGGTTCTCTTTGCCGCCAAAAGCGCTGAGCGCGTTGCGACTGTCAAAAATGAACGTTGCAGCCGCAATAATTGCAGCATAATCATAGGTGGTATGGTTGGTGACAATCACAACTGCATCTGCAGATTTTACTGATTCCATCAGATTGGCATCCGAGATGCTCTGCATCTTCCAATCCTCACGCTCGTGATGGATGTGAGGAATATGCGGGTCGTGATATTCTACGATTGCGCCTTTCTTACGCAGTAAGCCAATCACATCCAGGGCAGGCGATTCACGCACATCGTCAATATCGGGTTTATAAGCCACGCCCAAAACAAGCACCTTGTTGCCCTTAAGCGTCTTGCCGCGGTCATTCAATGCTTCCAGGACTCGGCTGACGACGTAGCGTGGCATATTTGTGTTGATTTCAGATGCCAATTCAATAAACTTGGCATTGTAGTTGAGGGCCTTCATCTTCCATGAGAGATATAACGGATCGATTGGGATGCAGTGACCGCCCAGACCCGGGCCAGGGGTGAACTTCATAAAGCCGAATGGTTTGGAGGCAGCCGCGTCGATGACTTCCCAGACGTCCACGCCCAGGCGTTCGCACATGAGCGCCAATTCGTTTACCATCGCGATATTGATCATGCGGAAGGTGTTTTCCAGAAGTTTTGCCATTTCAGCTGCTTCAGGCGATGAGACCGGGACAATGGTTTTGATCGCGCCGGAATACCAGGCCGTGGCGACATCAACACAGGCTTTGGTCATACCACCCAGCACCTTGGGAGTATTGTATGTGGTCCAATCTTCACGCCCCGGATCGACTCGTTCGGGAGAGAAGCAAATGAACAGGTCTTCGCCTACTATCAGGTTAGGTTTGCCTTCTTTTGGAGCAGTCAGCATTGGAACCATCAGTTCGCGAGTGGTGCCGGGATAGGTGGTTGATTCCAGTACGATAACCATGCCCGGGTGTACATATTTTGCCAGTTGTTCAGTGGCTGAAAGGATAAATGACATATCCGGGTCACCGGTCTGGCGCAGAGGTGTGGGGACGCAAATGCTGACGGCGTCCATCTCTGCCAGGGCAGTAAAATCCGTCGTCATATTGAGCTTGCCAGCTTTTTGCAGCCGGACTACGGTTTCAGTTGGAACGTCCTGGATATAAGAAATACCTTTGTTGAAAGCGTCAACCTTGCGTACATCGGGGTCAATGCCCAGAACGTTAAATCCTTTTTCTGCGAACACGACAGCGAGCGGCATACCGACATAGCCCATACCGAGAATACCAATCCGGGCGGTTTTATCTTGTAGTTTTTTTATTATAGAGTCTTTCGTTGACATATTTTTTCCTTTTCTCATCGGTGTGGATGGTCGATGACTGGTATGAAGTAACGAGGAATTGGTTTTTCATTAAAACAGTTTTATCTGTTTTGGTTCATCCATTTTACTAGTTACCGCAGGTACAGCCTGAGTATCTGTAGCTGACGGCGTGTTTTTTGCCAGCCCTTTGCGGGCGACTTCCAATAGATTCGGCAGCCGGGCGAAATCAGCCAGAATGGTCGGTTTGAGCGCGGCCTGATGAAGTGCTGCTGCTGGGTGAAACATGGCAATGACAAAACGTTCATTGATCCTGCACATTTGCCCGTGAACCTGGGTGATTTTTACACCGGGCATGAACTTGCCCATTGAAAAACGTCCCAGAGTGATGATGATTTTTGGGTTGATGGCTGCAATCTGGCGTTCAAGATAGAGATTGCAGGCGGCCAGTTCGTCTGGGTTTGGATCACGGTTCAAAGGTGGGCGGCATTTGACCACGTTGCAAATCCAGACATCTGTGCGTTGTAACCCGGCCTGACCGAGTAGCTCTACCAAAAACTTTCCGGCCGCGCCAATAAATGGTCGTCCCTGAGCGTCCTCGGTTGCTCCTGGGCCTTCACCGATTAACATGATCTCAGCGTTGGCAGGACCTTCCCCAGGTACCGACATGTTGCGGGTAGTGTGCAAAGCACAGCTTGTGCATGACGAGACTTCACTTGCGATTTGTGCCAGGGTTTCTTGTGCGAGCACGGAATACCTCCGGAAGTAAAACTAGCTTATCATCACAGGCAGTGGCTGGAACTATTAACCTGGATTGGTCTGGGTAAGATCGAGTGTCATCAACAAGGCGTCTTCACCGGTGTCTTTGTAATAGCCCGGTCTCCGGCCTACAATTGCATAGCCAAACTGTGTGTACATTTTCTGCGCTACCAGATTCCCCGCGCGCACTTCAAGATGATAAATGCGCGCGCCCTCAGCAAAGGCTGCCTGCATACTGGTCTGTAAAAGTAACTTTCCGATGCCCAGCTGTCGAAAATTTGGGTGTACGGCGATTGTAGCAATGTGAGCTTCATCCAACACCCTCCAGAGAACCAGGGCGGCAACCACCCGGGTTTCACCAACTGCGCCCTGTTTTTCTTCCATTTCAGCCACCCAGCAGCGGGCATTGCTGTTAGCCAGCTCGAGCTCAAAAGCGGCTGGTGGCCAGGGTTGGCTGAAACTTAGATCATCGATCTGAGATACAACAGGCAGATCTGCGTCTATCATTAAGCGAATATTCATGCCAGGCTGGTTATGGAAACACCCGCTTGGCTGGCCGATGAATTCCCATCCGGAATTGGTTCTGCCAGGTGCAGGTAAATTGGCGCGAGGCTGGAAATATTATCGACGTTGCCGGATTGCCAGCGGATGTATGCAAGCTCAGCCAGAATGGCGGGGCGGCGAGTGCTCAGCGCTGGTGAAACGAGCTGGATGTGCTCGTTCTTCTTTAGCGTCGAGCGCTCTGCAGCGTTGAGATCGCCACACACTACAGAATCTAGCGTAATTTTTCCGGCCAAAGTTTCGGCGGTCATGATTTCCGGGCTGCCTTGAGCCAGCCAACCAGCCTTGGATGCATACCAACATACCGCAAGACGTCCACGGCCAGCCGGCAAGATACAAACAAGCGGTAAGCTGCTTGCAGGCTGGCTACCCGCCACAATATCCAGAGTGTTGATCCCGATTGTCGGGATGAATTGGGCGAAGGCTAGTCCTTTGACAAAGGATAGCCCTACACGTAATGATGTAAAAGATCCGGGACCAACTGCCACGCCGAGAGCCTTGATTTGTTCTATTTTTACACCGCTATGGGCTAGCATGCCAGCAACCGCCGGGGCGAGTTCCACCGTGTGACGGGTTTTGCTTGTCCAAAGTGATTCGGCCAGTACCTGGGTTCCATCATAAAGAGCCAGGCCAATTTGAGGAGTGGATGTATCAACGGCAAGTAGCATTAATCGGTTCCAAAACAAGATTTACGGAAGTCATTAAGCAAATTAATGTAATGAACTCCGACAGGTGAAAAGGTAAACTCGCGGCGGTCTTCATCAATGTATTCGAGCTGGATCCATAGTCGTTCAGCCGGGAGAATACCAGCCATGCGTTCCGGCCATTCGATTACCAGCGGTCCATTGCTGAGCATTGCATCAATATCAAGTTCTTCGGCCTCAAGGCTGGATTCTACCCGATAGGTATCGAAGTGGAAGAGCTGAAATCCATCTACTCGCCGGTAGATATTGACGAGTACAAAAGTAGGGCTGGAAACAGCGTCCAATGAGCCCCAACCTGCAGCCAATCCTTGTACAAAGGTGGTTTTTCCTGCGCCTAATTCCCCTTGCAAACAAATCACATCTCCCGGTTGAAGATGTGCACCCAGGCGCATACCCAAGCGACGGGTTTGCTCAGAACTGTGGCTGAAAAAGTCAAATGAGTTGGCAGATAAAACGGGCATACGCAGCACCATGTAATGTAAGAATTATATCAGTCCCCTGCAAGGACTGGGACCGTGAAGCTAAATAATCCAATACCCGGCTCGTTTACTCTGTGGAAGAGCGACGCCAGGTGAAACCTGGCGAAAAAAAGCAGGATAGACAACGGTTTATTTTGTTGACATTCTACTGGTTGAGTAGCCGCGCTTTTCTTTGGATCAAGAAAAAAAGCCATAAAAACGATTCAACATAGTATCTTGCGCGTGGACGGCTCACATAAAGCATGAGATGTCTTTGAGCCATCACGTTTTTGCTATTCACAGCTCATCGTTCTTCTCGAAAACCATCCGAAAATATCCGTGCAGGCGAATAAAAAACCGTGGTTTGCTTCGCACAGGGCGCCTTGCGCTTATGGCGATTCGGCGGGACACTCGGTCCGCCAAATCACAATAAAAACATCTATTCGGCTGTTATTACAGGCAGCTACTTACAGAGAAACATCACCTCGGTAAATATCGTTTTCGAAAATACCAGGTGGCAGAAAAAACGTAGGTAGATAAAAATCGTTACTGACTGTTCACCAGTCCCAATTTCTCGCCGATCGTGTGGGCAATATCCATCGATGAATTGGGCCGGGCGGCATGTCGACAGGCTTCCACCACTTCTTCGCGTGCAGCCGGGTTGTTAACCCAGTTTCTGAGGGCTGAGACGACTCGTTGGGGTGTGGGTGCCCAGATGCCGGCTCCCTCATCCACTGTGTAGGTGACATTGCCATCTTCCTGCCCTGGCAATTTTGAGAACAGGATGATCGGCAGGTGCGCATTATAAGCTTCCGCAATCGTGCCTGGACCGGCTTTTGTCACCAGCACGTCCGCTGCACGCATAAAATCGGGCATCTCTCGTGTAAAACCATAGATCAGAGTGGGTACCTGCCAATGCGTCTTTTCCAGGCTGGTTTTCAGACGTTCGTTGCGGCCAGCCACGATGATCAATCCGACGTCCAGGCCAGAATCGGCGATGGCGCGTGCTGTTTGCCCCAAGGGCCCCATACCTTCGCCACCCCCGACCGCCAGAACAATGAATTTATCTTGTGGCCAACCCAGCTTTTCGCGCAGGCTGGCCTTATCACCGCTTGGCACACAGTATTTGCGTGCCACAGGCTGTCCAACCACTTTTACAATTTCAGGAGGCATACCGAATTGGATGGCTCTCTGGCGGGCAATCTCCGTGGGCACCAGGATGGCATCCGAGCGTTTGTCGAACCACAGGGCATGCGTGGTCACCATGTCAGTAACGACGGTGATGAACGGTGGGCGGTTTTTGCCCAGGGCTTTCAAAATCCATGAAACTGCCAGAGGGTGTACCGTCACCACCAGGTCACTGGGATGGTGACGGATGATATTGCGCGCAGTTCGTGCTGCCACGGGCCACATGGTGGCCGTGATGGCGCGCGCCTGCGGTCGTCCGTCAGTCACGCGAAAACTGGCGCCCCATAATTGTGGTGCCAGCACCATGTAGGGATACCAATCAGGCATGCGGTTAAGCGGACGCGGAGCATAATCCTTAAATATATCTACCTTTTCGCAAGTAAAGGCATCCGGATATTCCACCTCAAGTGCTTCGATGATAGCTTCAGTGGCAGAGCGATGCCCTCCACCGGTATCGGAAAATAAGAACAGGATGTGCGGTTTTCTATCTGGAGTTGGCATGATCGTCTCCTGGTGTGAGCCCGGGATCGGGCGCGATGATCGTTTTTGTTCGCCTGGCAAGCTCTCGGCGCGTCAACATGACCCGATGCCCACAGGTGCGGCATTCCAGGCCAATATCTGCCCCAAGCCGGGTGACTTTCCACTCAAAACCACCGCATGGATGTGGTTTGCGCATTCGGATGATAGCGTTTATTTGCAAGTCAGGAAGCATGTTTTGTGGCAACTCCGTGGCTATTGAGCGGGCATGCCTTCAAAATTATACCGTAAGAGCGCTGACCTTCATTACAATAATCTTTTGCGAAAAAATATCCGACCAAACTTCAGAATTTGCTCAGCATTTTTTCCGAAACGTTTTCCGAAAGCACCGATCCGTTTGTGCAATGGCGATTTTTAGAGCCGTGTTTTCCAATATCATATTTATTGCGCACAAATGAATGGAAATCGGGGTCTGCTCCGCCGGTAGTGATTTTGCCCTATCTGGATGTGTTCCATCCTTCACCATATTTACTTACGAACCAATCAACCACTCATCCGAAGGGAAAAAGATATTTTTGTGTACAAAGCAGCATAGGCCGGGAAAACTTTTGATCAGTATTCGCCATACAGCAAAAATCAGCATGGAGAAGGGCAAAACCGAGCAAACTGTGAGCAAACACAATACACATTCCGAATGACTGGTAGAGTTATGATAAAATTAAATGTTTTGATTTCTGTTTGGAGGAAAGATATGACTAAAGAAACCTATTCTGTTGAAATCGCAGGTCTTAAACGTGAACTGCGCATGTTCCAAATTGCGCCCGGATTGAAAATTGCCATTTTGAATATCCTGGGAGATACCGAGCTTGTGCAGGCCTGCGGTATTGCGTTGGCTGAAAAACTTGAGGGTCTGGATTATGACATCCTTGTTACCGCTGAAGCCAAGTCCATCCCCCTGGCTTACGCACTCTCTGTAGAAACGAAAAAACCATATGTGGTTCTGCGAAAATCTTACAAACCATACATGGGTGAAGCCATTCAGGCCGAGACGTTGTCCATTACCACTGGTCAGCCTCAGACCTTGATCTTGGATGAAAAAGACAAATTTCTGGTGAGCGGTAAAAAGGTCATCATTGTTGATGATGTCATTAGCACCGGTTCAACCCTGCAGGGTATGCGGATGATCATGGATAAAGCCGGGGCCAAAGTAGTCGCTGAGACTGCCATCATGACTGAGGGCGAAAAATCACAGTGGCTGCATATCATTGCTCTTGGTCATTTGCCCTTGTTTACAGATTAATATTTTGATCAGATCACTATTAGCAAAGAGCACAGGAGATAAAATTATCCTGTGCTCTTTGCTTTTTTAGACAACCAGAAACTCACTAATCTTCGCTTGCCCTGGCGACTTCATCCGCTTCGAAGATAACTTCCTCTCTTCCGGTTAGTTTCTCAGCTACCTTTCTGACGATCAAGTTAAGGTGACCGGTGTGGGCCACATAATCTACATCGTCTGCTGGAACTGTGAGTACTGGGCATAGAGTGAAACTATTGATCCAGTTCTCATACAGCAAGTTCAGACCGCTCAAATAGCCTGGTGTAATCGAAAGTTCGTAATCTCGACCTCGACCTGAAATTCGGCATAAGAGCGTCGGCACTGAGGCGCGTAGATAAATGACCAGATCGGGTGGCGGTAGAAATTGCAAGACCATATCGTACAGTTCTCGATAAGTGGCATAATCGCGCGGTTGGATGTAACCCTGCAAAAACAGGTTCTGTGCGAATATCTCAGCGTCTTCGTAAACGCTGCGGTCCTGGATGACCGATGTCGGATGGCTTGCGATCAGGTGGTGGGCTCTTAGACGGTGGGTCAGGAAAAAAACTTGTGAGTGAAAGGCCCAGGCAGACATATCTTTGTAAAAATCTGCCAGGTATGGGTTTTCGGTTACGGGCTCGTAGAAAGGTTCCCAGCCCATTTTTGTACATAACAGATCAACCAGGGTGGATTTCCCCACCCCGATATTTCCTGCAATCGCAACAAACTTTTTCATAAACTTCCCTGACACGGTTTCCAGATACTGGCATACCGCGATTACCTCGGATTATTTTGGAATTTCCCCGGCTAATTCCTTGTCGATGATTTGTTGAAAGACCTCGTAGGGTTGAGCGCCAACGACCGCCAGCCCATTCACAAAGAAAGTCGGCGTTGAACTGACACCCAGGCTGGATGCGTATTTGTAATCCGCGTCTACTTCGCTCTTGTACCTATGTTCGCTAACGCACTTATTGAACTCTTCAACATTTAATCCCAAATCACTGGCGTATTGAGAATATGCCGTTTCACCCAATCCGTTTTTCTGTCCGAAAAGCGCGTCATGATACTGCCAGTAAGCATCTTGTGCTCCCGCGCAGTTGGCAGCTTCGGCGGCAGATCCAGCTTCTGGGTGAATAGAATATAGCGGAAAATCCCGGTATACAAAGCGGATTTTTCCTTCGTAATCTGCCATCAGTCGCGTATATACATCCTGATACCAGCTAATGCAGTATGGGCATTGGTAATCACTAAATTCAATGATAGTAACTTTCGCGTTCTCGGGGCCTTGCGTCGGATCGTTATCGGTGACGACGTTAAATCGCTTCACTTCTTCATTTACTTTTACCTGGGTGTTGCCCGGGTTCGATATGGTGTTCTGTCCCCATAAGAGCCAGCCTGAGCCAAGACCGACCAGGAAAACGAGTGGCAGGGCTAACCAGAGCGACAGGGTGCTCGCTCTAATGGGGGTAGGCCGTCTGACAGAACGCCTAATCGGAGTACGGCCGGATGGTGCTGGCACGGCTTTTGGGCTGGCGATGTTTTGATCTGTAGCAACAGAAACATCATCTGAATTTAAGTTGGGTTTTATCTCGTCCATATCTGCATTATAACCCGATTGTTTTCAGCGGCTCAAAATGTTATCATTAAACAAGAAGGGAAATACGCTGTGAAGATCAATAAATTGATGTTAGCTTTTCTGATTCTGACTCTGGTCCAGGCTGCCTGTAATTTACCCATCACTCCACGTGTCCAGCCTGCTGAAACTGGAACAAGCACACAATTACCGCCTTTGGCAACTGCAGTACAGGAAATTATTACTCCTGCGTTTGTCCTGGCCGAGCCATCTGCAACACGCGCTATCACTCCAGAAGCTAGCCAGACACCCGTTGCGACGATCACGCCATCTTTCACGCCAGAGCCAAATACCTTAACCCCGACAGCCACCTTGGAAGCACTTTTAAGTGCAGTGACTTTGTCCACGCAAGTGATTTCATCTGTCTGCGACCCGAAAGTTGTCCGCTTCGAGGCAACCTCAGCTCGGCAGGATGTCTTTAGTGTGGTTCTATTCTACCGCCTGCGTTACAAAGCGAGCGGTGAACAGACTGCATGGAACGCAGGCCTGGTAATGAAACCGTTGGCTGGGGTTTTTGTCTATGATCTACAGGCTGTAAACATAAAAGAGTTTAATAAATTCAAAGAAACGGCCGCCTGGCTGCAATACCAGCTTGTCGCCACAGATAGGCAAGGAAACATCCTCGGTCGCAGCCAGGTTTTCGCAGATAGGCTGACCATTATCGGCGTCTGTCCTTGAAATTCGCATCTTTTTTCTAATCAGGGCGTATATCCCTGTAAGGAGACATAATAAAATGACAACACAAGAAAAACATCACATACCCTGGTTTCTGTGGCCGTTTTGGGCGATTTGGATGCTGATTTCCACCATCGTGGAGATGGTAGGGCGTTTTGTTGCCATGGTGCTTGGCCTGGTGCTGATCCTGGTTGGTGTGCTCATCAGTCTGACCCTTATTGGTGCCATTATTGGTATCCCACTGGCTATTATCGGGATGTTACTCGTCTTGAGAGGTATTTTTTAGCACAACCGGTTCTGCAACGTTGGATAGCGAGTAGTGAGTGCCGATAATGATTACTCAGCACTGATGGCCAGATTTTACATTTATTACCAGTTTTTCATTTGTATAGTGGTTTTTCCGCGAGCACCTGATGATTGCAGAAAACAGGTGGCAATCAGGTGCAGCTTGTGCAAATAACTCAATCACAACAGTTTAGAAAATAAAGAACTTTGGTGAGGAGGGAAACATGAAAACGGTTTTGATGGATAGGTACACAGGATGTTTATTGGGTGGCGCAGTAGGCGACGCGCTGGGGGCGCCCATCGAATTTTTCGGCACACGCGAAATACAGCGAAAGTTTGGCCCTGATGGGCTTGATCATTACATCGAAGGATTGGGCAGCAGCGGTGTTTTTACCGATGATACTCAAATGACCCTCTTTACCGCTGAGGGTATCTTGCGGGCAAATCATCGCGATCTACAGAAAGGTATTGATGGCGCAGAGACTGCGATTATTTACCAATCCTATTTGCGCTGGCTGCATACCCAGGGCAGCCGTCCCGCCAGGATTCCGGAAGGATTTGGTTTGTATGATCTCAATAGTGGCTGGCTGATCACGCATCGAGACCTGTTTGTGCGTAAAGCTCCTGGCATAACCTGTTTATCGGCCTTGGAGAGCGGCAAATGCGGCACGATCCGCGAACCGATCAATGATAGCAAGGGCTGCGGTGGGATCATGCGTGTTGCCCCACACGGGCTTTTCTATCATATGGATAGTCAAAAGGCCTTTGGCTGCGCTTGCGATGCCGCTGCAATCACCCATGGTCATCCCAGCGGATACCTTTCTGCGGGCTGCCTGGCCTCCATTATTGCTTGTGTCTTTGGTGGACAGGATTTAATGGCGGCGATTGAAACAACTATCGCTACTTTGCGTACAAGGAAAAATCATGAAGAGTGCCTGGTTGCCATGGAAAAGGCAGTCGCACTCTATAAGAGTGTGCCGCCAACTCCCGAAAACATCGAATCATTGGGCGGGGCCTGGGTTGGTGAAGAGACTCTTTCGATTGCGCTGTTCTGTGCGCTGCACTTTCAGAATGATTTTCGTGGTGGGGTTCTGGCTGCCATTAACCACAGTGGTGATAGCGACAGCACTGGTGCCGTTACGGGTAATATTTTGGGTGCAACGCTTGGGAAGCAGGCCGTCCCGGCTGAATGGGTTGAAAATCTCAAGCAGGCAGATCTGGTTGAAGAAATCGCAAGTGATCTTTTTGTTCGCGTTAATGATGACTCTTTTGAAGAAGATTCTGAATGGGCAAAAAGGTATCCTGGTTATTAGCGACGGCAAGTTGATTTGCTGTCTAAATTATTTTTCACCCCAAAATAAAAACCGCCGCTAAAGCCAGCGGCGGTTCTAAATCAGCCTGTATCTCTCAAATACTGTCGGATCATCAAGGCGGCATTGGTGCCATCGCTGGGCAGCGGATGCCGCTTATTTGGTCGATCCAGGTCGGCCTGATCTTTTAAAAATTGGTTGATGGCGTCAGACCCATAAAGACAAACACGCCGTCATATTCCCATTTTATTGATTTATGCATCCCGTGGCGAATTTAACAGGCGTGAGCGTAGTTCCATCAGCGTTAATTTCACGGCCGGTATGCGCAGAATGAGTAAAAAGAAAGCGATAGAACCATACAATAGTGGTTGGGCGATATTACCTTGAAGGCGGGTGATGTCGCCTTTAACCGAGAGTAAGAAGTGAAAAGCCACCAGCGGCG
>CAINXK010000254.1 GCA_903854805.1 uncultured Anaerolineae bacterium | reverse complement strand
TCCGATGCATTCCTGGCATCTGGCAACCGGGTCGGGCTGCTGATCTATGGGCAGTTCATCAACTGGAGCTTGCCTGGTTATGGCAAGCTCCAGCGTGAGCGCATTTTGCATGCTTTGGCGCGTGCAGTGCCAGGGGAGAGCCAGGCTTTTGCCGGGATCTATATTCCACGAAGCCTGTTTCCGGTTAACTCTCAGCTGGTTTTTATCAGTCCCTTGGTAGATGACGATATCCAACCCCTGGTTAACTTGCGTGCGCTGGGTTATGCCCTGATCGTGGTCAGCCCAAACGCCATCCGCTTTGAAGCCGCACATCTACGGCAGAGCGAGCCTGTGCGCCAGGCGGCGCGCATCCTGTCCATGGCTCGCCAGGTCACGTTGCAGCGCCTGCGTCACGCCGGAGTGCAGGTCGTCGATTGGGACACAGCCTCTCCCTTTGAGCAGGTGGTCGAAAGCGCACTTGCTCGCCCGCCATCCTTTATACGCGCTATCGGTGGCGGTACACGCTGAGACAATTCTGTTACCAGACATGACAAAAAACTTTTTGGTTGCATCATTAACGTTGGGACTGTTTTGCCTGGCAGCTGGATGGGTCAGCGCCGGGGTTGGATGGATGGGAGTGGCAGTTTTAGGGCTGCTGCTGCTCAGCCTTTTCCTGTTGAGACGAAATTTTCGCCCAACCCTCGCGCTGGTACTGACCATGACAGTCTTATCTGCGGCGATTGGCCTGTGGGTCAGGGTAAACCTATCCCTGGCGCTGGTAGCGGTGATATGTGTGCTGGCTGCCTGGGATCTGGATGGTTTTGCGCAGCGCCTGGTCTTTGCCGGGCCAGAAGATAATCCACAGCAGCTCGAACAAGAGCACATCACCCGGCTCAACCTGGTGGTGTTGCTTGGCGTGGGCCTGAACCTGCTCTCGCAGACCATCCGCTATAAATTTGGTTTTGAGTGGGCCCTTTTGCTGGCCATCCTGGCCTTTTATGGCATTGGCACGCTGGTCAACGCGATGAGACCTGCCCGGGGCTGATGGTTTTTAGCCATGCTTCAGTTTCCTGGGGGTTGTGCATCGTAAAGATTTGCAGGTGCGAATATTCTGGTTTGCCAAACAAGAGCGGATATTCACGTTTGCGCTTCCAATAGGTTGAAAACAGCCAGCGAAAAATCGATTCATCCGCTGACCAAAGCTTGAATTGCGAAAATAGCCGTTCACGGTTTGTCCCCCAAAGCAATTCCTGACTCCACCAGCGCCGCCAGGTGCGAAACCAAAGCTGCCAGAATATGGTCCAGAGTGGGTAATCCAGCCAGACCACAGCCTGGGCGCGTGGCCATGAAATATCTCTGGCCGTGCTGTAATTTCCGGCAATGGACCAGGCTGGTCTGCGAGTGGCAATATCTACCAGGGTGCGAAACTCCTGGTCGGGAAGGGCTTGCCAGCCTGGCAGCCAATGCAGCGCGTCCAGCTCGATCAGCTCAAGCTCCAATTGCTGTGCGAGCTTTTCCGCCAGGGTCGATTTACCCGACCCGGTTGTTCCGATCACGACTATTCTCTGGTACGGAAATTTATTTCCTTCCATATTCGCCTGCCTCGTAACCATCCTGATCTTTGCTGCGCGGACCGCTGCGGGTGTTAATCAAGGTTTGCCCGGCAAATCACCACCAGTAGGGAAACTCACCGGTATTCGTTCATTGGTAAGCGTTGGGTGTGGTGGGTGACACCACTTGCGGGGCGGAACAACGCTTGTAGATCGGCTGAAACCCACAGCGCATAGCTCTTGTTCTTCCTATCCGCTATTTGCTATCAGCTACCCCGCAATGTTATTTCATCTGGATGGATTGGATCAAGGCGTCTAAATGGGTCAGGGCTGGTTGAAATGATTCTGGGCTGGCGCTATTGAGCCGCTCGGTGATGGCCTGGTAATAGGTTTCGAAGCCGGTGTTGTCTGCCATATCGGCCGGGAAAGTAATCCCATCTGCACCAGGGTTTTCCTGGGTTGCCTGCAGGGGCACAATTACGGGGAATATTGCCACGATAAAATATTTCCCGTCAAAAGTCAGGCCTTCAAAGTGGTAATAGCTTAAATCGCTGGTGATTGGCGCAGGGTATTGGGCAGATTCCGAAATCATACGCAGCCCTTCACCGCTTTTGAACTTTAACCGGCTGGCCTGGGCCGCGTATAGTTGGGCGGCATTAAAAAACGGTATCCTGGACAACTTATCGTTCGTCAGCGGCGCAGTAGGGCTGGCCAGAATGGCGCGCAAGCGTGACAGGCTGTTTTCCGCACTGGGATTGACGCTGAAATATTGGTCGGCGGGATAAATATGGATCACCGGCTCAAAACCCTCGCGCGTGATTGGATAGCCTGTCAGCTTGATCAGGGTGTGTTCGGGCGCGATGCTCCAGGGAGCACTGTTGGTTTCATTCATTTCTGGCACAGTTTCGTTGTTTGCACCGTCTGCCAGCCCGGCCGGAATTACAAATGAAACATTCTGGAATGAAACCGGGCTGCCACTTTGGGCAGTGGGCGGAATGGTTGGTGCGGTGGCAGGCAGACTGGTTGGCGAGGCGAGAATCTCTACGTTTGGAGCCGGTGTGTTGGCGGCTGCCAGCGCCTGCAAGGTTGCAGCTACACTGGTCGCAATTCCGGTCTGATCAGGTGCGGATGGGCTGATCAGACCACACGCAAGTGTTGCCAATAAAAGACTTGTTACCATTGCCAAAATTCCAGGTTTCATCCCAACCTCCAAGTTTGTTTGAGCTCTGCCGGTATCAGCCGAAAGACCAATTTTAACGTATACCCTTTTTCTGGACGGAGAGCCAGGGCGGCAAAAGATAGGTTTTGTCCGGGCTATGCGTGTATGAGGTAGCTTACCCGGTATCTAATTTTATTGATTGGCCGGCAGCCAGGTGAGCAGAGATTCGAATGGCGCTTCCAGCCAGCCAGCTTGCCCTGATTGCATTCAGTTTTTCCGATCCAATTTTAGGAATGACTTTTGCAGCCCGGCTGTGAGAGCCAGGACACCCAACATCTGAACAACATGGAAGACCCCGTTGTGGTCCAATCCCCAGAAGATTATTAGCCCGCTTTTGCCAACTGCCTGGATAGCCGCTGCGATGATTGTGATCAGGATGCCGGTTACCATCCACCAGGCGCCATCCAGCCTCTTTTTGATGGCCAGAAAAATATAACCGACCAGGGCAAACAGCATCGCAAGCGCTTCATAGCCTACGAATGTCATGAATGTTCCCGGAATGATGACGGTGATCGCATAAAAAACCAGGGCTACCACGATCATGATCCAGAAGACGCGCCGGTAAACGCTTCCGCCCCAGATGTCATAACTGACCGCTACCACAAACATGGCGATCGCCAGGCCAAGCGCCAGGTTAAGCGGCTGCCATAACCAATAATTTAAATCAGGCGACATTTCAAACCCGTGGGCGATTGTCCCTATAAAGGAGGCAATCCCCAGAAACACGAAGGCTGCCAGCCAGATCGACAATTTTGTTGAATTTGAACTGCGGCGTTGACGCTGAAGAAAAATGATAACGCCAAGAACCAGAATACCCATGATAAGGTCTGTCAGGGCTGTGGTGCGTTCTGTGGGGATTCCTATGATGTTCATCGTTTCCATCCTTATGGTTGTTTTGCCAGGATCTCGCTCAATTGAGTAACCTTGAAACCCAGGCTGCTGCGCTCAGGTAAGGTATTTTAGCATGCCGGATTCCTGAATTCAATGACTTTTACCAGATTTCTGACCGGCAATTTCTGGTACTCTGCAGCCCCCCGGCTCTCGTCCAAAATTCCCCGACCCAAAATTTTTCCAACCCCCAAATTTCCAAATCCCGTGATACGATTCTATCAACAAATCATATTTCAACCTCGAGGTGCTTATGTTTGATCTTCCCGATGACCAGATTGTGCCGCTTTCAAAAGAACACGTATTCTGGACCTGGTCTGCTCAGGCAAAAGTTAATCCCATCCCGGTTAGCCGTGCCCAGGGTGTCTATTTTTGGGATACCAGCGGCAAGCGCTACCTTGATTTCAATTCGATGACCATGTGTGTCAACATCGGGCACGGTGACCGGCGCGTAATCGATGCCATGAAGGCTCAGCTGGACGAGATCCCTTACGCGGCACCGGGCATGACCACCAAAATTCGCGCGCTGGCCAGTAAGGCGGTTGCAGATGTAACCCCTGGTGGAAAACTAAGCAAGGTGCTTTTTACCCTGGGGGGTGCGGATGCCAACGAAAATGCCATCAAGATCGCGCGGGCTTATACCGGACGTCACAAGATTTTGACGCGTTACCGCTCGTACCACGGTGCCACAGCCGGGGCGATGGCTGCCACCGGTGACCCGCGGCGCGTGGCTTGGGAGCCGAATCTGATGCCCGGCGTGGTGCACTTCCTGGATCCCTACCGCTATCGCTCAACCTTTCACCGCACCAACCCAAATATCTCAGAAGCTGATTTTAGCCAGGATTATCTTAATCACCTCGAAGAGATCATGTTGTATGAAGGGCCTGAGAGCATTGCGGCTGTTCTGTTGGAATCGGTAACTGGTACGAATGGCATCATCATCCCGCCGGCTGGTTACATGGCCGGTGTGCGCGCCTTGTGTGACAAATACGGTATTCTCATGATCGCGGATGAGGTCATGGCAGGCTTTGGCCGGACTGGCAAGTGGTTTGCGGTTGATCACTGGAATGTGGTGCCGGACCTGATGACCATGGCCAAGGGGTTGACCTCGGCCTATGCGCCGCTTGGCGCGGTGGCCATGAAGCCGGAAATTGCCGCGGTGTTCAATGAGCATGTCTTTGAATCCGGGCTGACCTACACATCCCACCCGGTTTCGCTGGCGGCTGCGGTTGCGAATATTGCTGTGATGAAACAGGATCAGATTGTAGAGCATGCTGCTGCGATGGGACCGGTCTTGCACAAACTGTTGACTGACCTGGGAGAATCGCATCCATCGGTGGGCGAAGTGCGCTCGATCGGCCTGTTTGGGATCATCGAAGTGGTTAAAAACCGTCAGACTCGTGAGCCGATTGCCCCCTGGAATGGCAGCAGCCCGGAAATGGCAGCTTTGCGCAAAGCCTGCCTGGACCAGGGTCTGTTTGTCTATACCCACTGGCATACCATCCTGATCATCCCGCCGCTGATCATTACCCCAGATCAGCTCCGCGAAGGGTTCAGTCTGATCGACAGGGCGCTCGAGATTACA
Source organism: uncultured Anaerolineae bacterium (assembly GCA_903854805.1). Next base: position 4,875 of record CAINXK010000254.1, on the reverse strand, counting down.
GATCAAAAGGTGGACGGATAGCAGGTTCAGGTTGGCGGGCTGGAGGCTGAATGAAACGTTCTTTTAAAATTGGAAATGAAAAAAGTTCCTTCTGGTTGGAATTGGCAATTACCCTGCTGGGCATCTGCGGGGTAATTTTCTTTCTACAATTCTACGAGCGTGCTTTGCCCAATGCCTCCATTAATTTGAAATTATCGCGCGAGCAGATCAGCCAGGAAACCGTCACCCGGTTGGTAAAGGCTGGCTATGCACCGGAAGGGTACCAGAATTCGCTTTTATTCCGAGAAGATCGCACGGCTTCTTATTATCTGCAGCGCAAGCTGGGGATTGAAGAATCCAACCGGCGGTTGGTGAGCGAAAACTGGCCTTTGTATTACTGGAGCGCGCGCTGGTATAAACCGCAGGCTGTGGAGGAATTCTTTATCGATCTCTCACCGCTGGGTGAGTTGGTCTCGTTTCAGCATACCATCAAGGAGGATGCTCCCGGCGCGGCTATCGCACAGGAGCAGGCTCAAAAAATTGCAGAGAGCTTCCTGGCAGTGCAGACAGGTTGGGATGCGACGGGTTGGGAACGGGTGGAGGCTTCCAGCGAGGCCCAGCCTGGTGGGCGCGTGGATCATTCCTTTGGCTGGAAATCACGCGCGTTTTCAGCGGCGGAAGCTGAGCTGCGTTATTCTGTTATGGTGCAGGGTGATCAGGTTGGCAGTATGCGCCAATGGATCAAGGTTCCTGAAAGTTTTACACGTGCTTTTGCTTCGGAGCGCGACCTGGCGGGCTTTATCAGTGCTGGTTGCTTGTTTGTGGGCATGGCTGGTTTTTTTTCGCTAGCTTTCGTGGGGGTTTTATCCCTGGGAGAGAAGAGCTACCGCCGCGCAATCCCGCCGGCTTTGCTTGCGGCAGGTGTCAGCCTGGCGGCGTATCTTAACTATCTGCCGCTGTTCTCCTATTCTTACGATACCACCCAGGATTTCAATTTGTTCTGGATCGGGATCATTTTTAGCATATTTTCCACGTCTTTTTTCTATCTGGTCCAGATTTTAGTCGCCTGGGCGGGTGGTCAGTTCTTTTCAAAATTAGTCTGGCCACGCCAGGACCGCATCCTGGCGCGCGGACCAGAGCGCTGGCTGACCTTTAGCCGCTCGGCATGGCGAGGACTGATGTTGGCGGGCATTAACCTGGGCTATATCGTTGGGTTTTACTTGCTGACCACACGCTTATTCGGCTGGTGGACGCCTGCCTCGGCCGAATACAGCAATATTTTTGGCACACCGTTTCCTTTCCTGGAGGCCTTCCAGGTGGGACTGGATGCAGCCCTGACTGAAGAACTACTCTTTCGGTTTGTAGGCATCACCGTGCTGTTGTGGGCTTTCGGTAATAAGCGCAGCTGGCTGGCGGTGCTGATCCCTGGCGCCCTATGGGCTTTTGCGCACAGCAGTTATGTCACTTATCCGATCTATGCCCGTGGTGTTGAACTGACCATCGAAGCATTTTTGTTGGGGTTCGTGTTTCTCAAATTTGACCTGTTCACCACCATCATGTCGCACTTTACCTTCAACATGATCGTCGTGGCCATGCCGCTGCTGCGTTCAGATGTGCCTTACTTCCGTTTCTCTGGCCTGATTGTCCTGTGTGTGCTGATGTTGCCACTGCTGCCAGGTCTCTGGGTCTTATTGACCAAACGCCTGCGGAAACAGCCGGAGTCTTTGAACAGCCTGGAGCTTGCCCCAGCCTGTCAAGCCGATCTTGCGCAGCTGGCAGCACTGCCCGTCAGGGCAGATTGGCCCGTGCTGATGCAGGATGCTCAGCGTGTCATTCTATGCCTGCGGAGCAGGGATGAATTGGTGGGGTTCGCCACCGGGTTTGTGGGTGCTGGGAACGTTGGAGAAGTAGATGGTGTCTATGTTGTGCCGGGTTGGCGGCGTCAATATTGGGGTGCCACATTATTAGATGGGCTCAATCAGCACTTCAAGAGTCTGGATGTCCTTGAGAGCCGCTCGCTGGTGCTGACCGCTGAAAGAAGGCCATTTGCATTCTTGAATAATCAATCCTGGAGTACGCGCGCAAGAATCCTGGCACCCCTGGAAGCTCCAACTTTTGGAGGGGTCTTTAGAAATGTACTGGGGTCTCTTCGGGATGAGTGGCAGGAGTTCAGACACGCTTCCAAAATGGATGCTTCGGAAGCGGTCGAGTTGGAAATTCCGCGCGGCAAATTTTAAACAAAGGCTACTCGGATTTGCATGTGCGGGTTGGATTTCGGGTTGAGTTGCTTAAGTCTGGAATCCGCGCCAAAGCTGCAGCAGTCCGAAAACTGCCAGGGCCAGCACGGAAATTCCCAATAGCAGGCGACTGACCTGGCTGCCCAGTTTGCGGGCCGTGCTGAAGAGAGCCAGGATCGCAAGCAGCCCGACGACCAGCATGAGGTAAAAAGCGCCGAGAAAGGCCAGGCCGTAAGCCGGGCTGACGCGCCAACCGGCGATCAGGATCGGACCTGTCACCAGACTCCAGTAAATATAGGGCATTGGGCTGAGGGCGTTCATCAGCGCCGCTTTGAAGATGTTTTGCTGCCCACTCGGTGCACCCATATTTTCAGGTGCAGTGAAGTTGCGCCAGTTCTGGTAGGCGTTCCAGGCCAGGTACAGGATGAAAACACCGCTGACCAGATTCAGTCCGCGCTGCAGCCAGGCGGGCATCTGCGTCAGTACCAGCAGTGCCAATAAGATGATTGGGCCGTCGCTGATTAGAGGCGCAAAGGCAGCCAGCCAGGTTTTGCGAAAACCCAGGCTCAGGGTTTGGGTGATGAGATAAGCCATGAATGGTCCTGGTTGCACGACCGCTGCGAAACCCAGTGCTAAACCTTGCAGGAGAAAGATGCTCATGGGGGCGATTCTATCAGATGCCGGGTTGGTTTACAGGCATTTAGATAGCGGGGAATGTGTCTGGTTGTCGGTTTCGCCGCCTGGATTTAGCGGGTTTTATCTTCAGTAGGGCGAAACTTTGAATTTCTCGGACCCGTAAATTAATCCGAATAGTATTTACTCTTTGATGCCCCGGTTTAGATATTAACCATCACACTCACTGCCAATGAACGCTGATCGCTGGGCTTCACGGCAGCAGTCTGGCCGAAATTAAAAAAAATGGGGGAGGGATTGCTCCCTCCCCCGCTAACGGGTGCTGATGGTTATGGTGTGACGATGGGTGCCGGTGTGAAGGTTACCCATGTGGATGTACCGACTGCGTTGGTCGCTTGAATGCGATAGTAGTATGTTCTAGCACGTTGCGTGGTCTGCTGGAAGGTAACTATATTAGCAGCGACTGTATAGGCGGTCACGGCAGTGAAAGCTGCATTGGTGCTGCGTTCGATGGCGAACCTGGTTTCGTTATTGGCATTGTCTGTCCAGTTCAGGGTCACCTGGTCAGTCGTACCATTCCGAATTACGGTCGCGGTTGCGTTGGAAGGGCTCGCAGGGACAATAAGACTCACGCTGAATGTGTTCGAGTAAGCTGATGAGCCCACCCCGTTTTTGGCCATGACTCTATATGTGTAGGTGCCTCCGGTTGGTGCAGTCGTGTCTGTATAGTTGACGTTGCCGGTGCCATTTCTCGCAGGGAGGGTAGCAAGTAGGGTGAAAGGTCCACCGTTGTCTGAGCGCTCAAGCACGAAGCTGGCCTCGTTGGTAGCGTTATCAACCCAGCTTACCCTTACTCGCAATGGATTGGCGAGGATTGTCGCTGTCAGGTTCGATGGAGCGGTTGGAGTGCTGCCATCAATCACGCTCACAAGGTTGGAGTATGCTGACGAGTTCAATCCGTTTATTGCTTTGACCTGGTAGCTATAGATGTTTCCAGACGAGACTGTGTTGTCTGTGTAGTTGACACTGCCAGTGCCAGTTCTGGCTAGGGCGGTGAAGATGGTGACGTATGCTCCGCCATTTGTCGAACGTTCTACCTTGAAGCCGGTCTCGGTGGTGGCGTTATCGATCCACGTCAGGCGGATCCTGGTTGAAGAAAGTAGTGTTGCCGCCAGGCTTGTTGGGGCAGCGAGTATGGTAACGCTGACCGTGTTCGAGTAAGCAGACACACCGCCAGAATTTTTGGCCATTACCCGGTAAGCATAGCTGCTGCCAGCAATTACTGTAGTATCCGGGTAGCTGACTGTGTTGGCTGGGATGGTAGCAAATGTCGTGAAGCCTGCGCCATTGATCGAACGTTCTACCACAAAGCTGGTCTCGTTGTTGGCGTTATCAGTCCATGCCATGTTAACTTGTAGACCATTTTGCACGGCGCTCAACCCGGTGGGAGCTGCTGGAATTAAATCTGGGGTTGTAACCGTGGCGATATTGGAGGGTAGTGAATCTCCAATTGCGTTGAACGCGATCACCTGGTATGCGTAGGTTGTGAAAGGTGCAGTTGTCAGGTCGTTATAGACCGTGACGTTGGCGGCTACTATAAAGGTACTTGTACTCGTAGTTCCGCCAGTTACACTGGTGCGCTCAATTCGGAAGTTTGTCTCATTGGCGGCATTGTCGGTCCAGGTCAAATTCACCTGGCCAGGGTTGATTGCAGCCGCGGTCAGAGAGGTCGGAGCGACAGGAGGCACGTCAAAAGTTGTGGCATTGGCGACGTTGGATGGCAGTGAGTCACCGATCAAATTGAACGCGAACACCCGGTAAGCATAGATCGTAATGGGTGTTAGCGCAGGATCGCTATCACTGTAAGCCGTGATATGTCCTACTGTTCCGATTGGAGTAAATGCTCCAGGAATTCCGCCCGTCACTGTGGCGCGCTCAACACGGAAACCGATCTCATTGTTGGAGTTATCGGTCCAGGTCAGGCCTATCTGGCTCGCGCTGACTGGAGTGGCAACCAGGTTAGTTG
>CAINXK010000253.1 GCA_903854805.1 uncultured Anaerolineae bacterium | reverse complement strand
TAACAGTAAGGACAAACCAGACGGTGGTCTGAACGGTCTGGAACTTGAATGGAACCTGCTGGACGAACATTTCCGCCCGCTCCTGACCGTTGGTTCTGGACCTGCCCGGCAATCCTTCGTCGATTACCTGCGCGCCGAGTGTCTGCCGCCCTGGCTGGCTTCCTTCTCCCAGCTCGAAGTTTTCCATTGGATGGTGGAATTCGCCACCCGGCCGTATTATTCACCACGCGGGGCGATTTACGAAGCCCGCCTGATGGAAGCCGTATTAGCCAATGCGCTTTCCCGCGCCGGATCACAATTCGGTGAGCGCCTGTTTTACTGGCATGGAAACCTGCTTTTTCTGACTGAAATAAACCACGATTCCATCCCCGGGAACTGGGGCATCGCCAAGCGCCGCTATCTGGAGCGCTGTGTCGACCTGTATAACACCACCCTGGCAACAGCTGGCATCCACGTCAACCTTTCCCTGCCAGACCCGCTGTTCACCTGGGACTTCATGCATCTGCCCGCCACAGAACGCAGCAACCGCCATCTTGATCAATACAAATCTGAATTCTATATCACCGCAACCCGCCTGCTGCGTGCGTTTGCATCGCTTTTCATTGCCACATCCGCATCCACACCGCTCCAGGCCCAGGTCCGTGACGGACGTGCTGTGGTTGTCCTGACCGAGAACGACTCTGTCCGCAACCTAACCTTCCCCAATCCATCCGAAATCGACCTGCCAGACCTGTACCGCTCTTACAAAGATTACAAGGCGGTCTCTTACGATCTGGTACAGCGTGGCGTCCGCTTTGGTAATAACAACTGGACCCCCGTCAGGGCGCGTTCATTCGCAGAGCCTGTCGAGCGTCTCATTTCAACCACCGGAGACCAGCTCAAAGATCTTTACACACGTGGTCTTTATTCAATCGGAGAGAGCACCCCGGCTGAAGAGATGGCGCGCCAGATTGAAAAGCAAAACCTGCTGGCTCGTATCAATTTACCAATGGGGCGCGTCGAAATTAGAACCGATGACGGCGGGCATCCCCTCGATATCGATGTCGCCAACATGACCCTGAAGCATCTGCTTTTGATCCGCTTCTATGCCGATGATAAATTTGCCCGCGCCTTCCGTTATGACCATGAAGACATCACCCGCGCACGCGCCAACGAATACATCGCAGCCCGCGCAGGCCTGCGCGCCGAGATTGAAAACCCGCTGACCGGCAAACCCATAGCCATGCGCACTTTCCTCAAATGGACACTCGATGAACTGCGTCCACTGGCTGAAGCCCTGGGTATGTGGGATGATCTAAGCCCACTCGTCGAAATGGCCGCCGGCGCGCCAAATACAGCCGAAAAGATACGCGCCCGATTGCAAATAGAATTGGGTGCCACTGATGAGGTTTCTCCCAGTGTGATGCGTGAACTGGCTGAAGAACGTGAACAACAGGTTCGCACAGATATAGAAAAGATTGCTGCCCGGATTAGCCTGCTGGGTACAGAAACGACTAAAATCGGCGAAATGCTGGCCCACGCCCGCGAAGAAGCTCGCGCCCATCCCGAACTACCAATCCGATTTCGCCCGGTGGTCGAATCCGTGGCAGAAACCGTTTATCCTGATAAAACTGCTGAAATCGTGGATCTGGCCCAACACCTCATCCGGATTCCATCCGTCACAGCCTGCCCCGATGAGCGCCTGGATGAAGTCCACCGCGCCGGCACTTTTGTCCACGATTATTTAAAACGGCACGGGCTGGAAGTACGGTATTTCGATGGCAAGTATCCTGCAGTCCTGGCCTCCTTCCCAACATCAAAAGACAAAGGCACCATGCCCGGAAGCGTCCTGCTCACCGGCCATTTCGATGTAGTTGAACCAGAGCCAGATGATAGTCAGTTTGAACCGTCAATCGAAGGTAATTATCTGCGTGGGCGCGGCTCCGCCGATATGAAAACCGTGGTTGCTACTTACATGGTCTGGATGAAAGACGCAATGCTATCCGGCCATCCCAACCCCAACATCTCGCTGCTGCTGGTTGGCAACGAGGAAAACGGCGAAACAGAAGCCTGGGGCACCCCGCAGGTCTTGAAGCTGCTCAAAGAGGAAATGGGCTATACACCCAGCTTCATGGTGGCAGGTGAACGCACCGGTGAAAAAGGAAACGAATTATTTGGCGAAATATGCATCGAAAATCGTGGTGTCATGCGCTTCGATGTGCTTGCCCGCGGCGCAAAAGGCCATTCTGGCGTTGCCGGTGCGGCCGATCTGAGCGAAAAACTGATCACAGCCCGGGCTGCGCTGAATGAAATATTCAGCCGGCACTTGACGCTTAAATCTCCAGACGGTTGGCAATCACAAGCCAAATTCCCTTTCATCAAAGTGGGCACACCTGGTGTCTACAACGTCACTGCCGCCGAAGGCATCCTGGGTGTGGAAATCCGCCCGATTCCTCAGGACAATACAGCCGCACTAAAATTGGCAGTTGACGCCTATTGCGCCGAAAATGGTCTCGAAGTCTCTTATTCAGTCATGGAAGATGGCGTAGCTTGCAATCCTGCCAACCCGGCCCTGATCGCACTGATCGAAGCCGTAAAACAGGCTTCGGGTGAAGAACCCAGGATTGGCCGGAAACTTCCAGGCACCAGCGCACGTTTTGCCCCGGGAGGCCAGGCCGTTGTATGGGGCCAATCTGGAATTGGGCCACACGCAAAAAATGAACAGCACTACATCCCCAGCATCGAACCCTATTACAATTCTTTGAACGAATTCGCCAAACGAGTTAAATAAATAAAAACAGGCCTCCTGGAGCTTCGAGCCAGGAGGCTTGTTTTTTATCAATTCAAAAAAAAAGAACCAGCGCCCACAAGGGGGATCAGCAAAACCTTTTTGACATCAAAATATTTTGCCAAAATCCCTGTAGAAAACAGGTCCGTAAGGTTATTTTTGCGGTTGTATTTGCGCGAGTCAAACGCCGTCGCTCAAATACAACCGCCTGCAAGGCAAACCCAACCCGGCGGCTTGACCTTTATGCAGGTGGTCGCGATTATCCAGGCTTTTTAGATCATTTTCGCCGTTCATTGTAACGTTTGTAAACCCGCAGCCAGGCTTCGGATGGACTATCCGGTCTGGATTTCTTATGGGCAGGTTTACTGATGTTAAAAGCGTAATCTTCGAGTAATTCTGAAATTGGGTCAGCTGGCTTGCTGGAAATAAAAGGCTTTCCCGCATTAATGGCCTCTACAAACAAGTCCGGGGCATAAGGGATGATCACGGAGACCGGGATCCCCAACCCGGCTGCAATTTTTTCATGTTGCAGCCCCATACGAGGAAAAGTAGCATTAATAACCAGGCGGATCCGATCTGTTGAATACCCAAGTTTCTTATACGTATCCAGCGCGGCTGCACTGGCCCGCACCGAAGCCATATCCGGAGTCGCAACCATCAAGATCAAGTCAGCAATATCCAGAGCCTGCAGGGTTGCCTCATGAAAATCATGCGGCAGGTCGGCAACCACGTAATCGTAACGCTTTTTTATCTGGCGCAGAGCTTCACCCAGGGTTTCATTTTTAATCATTTCAGCATCGGTCGGCAAAGTTGGCGCAGCAATAAAATCCAGGCCACTTTCGTGCTTCGAGATGATGGATGTGACAACATCTGTATCCAGTTCAACCTGATTGTATCGAGCAATATCTGCCCAGGTACGCTTGAGTGAAGCATTAAGCATCAGCGCAACCTGCCCAGCCATCATGGTCAGGTCTACCAGATTGGTGGAACCTTTCCACAACCCCTGCAAACCCAGCGCCAAATTTACAGCCAG
>CAINXK010000252.1 GCA_903854805.1 uncultured Anaerolineae bacterium | reverse complement strand
GTACGGCTGTTGGTTGGATGGAACACTCCCAGATAGATGAAATTTTTTGTGGTGATTTGGCGGATAGACTTCCGCCAAATCACCACTTACGGGGCAGCCCACCGATTTTCGCACATTTGGATGCAAGCGGTGTGATGGCGTTAAGTGGAACCTGCGGTGCGGGGCAGATAAAACCGCCAGTTGACAGAACAAATGCTTAATCGAGGTTGTCAAAGGTGAAATAAAAAAACGGGCTGGCTTTGTGCCAACCCGTTTTTTGTATTTATTTGAAAGTGCTCAAATGGCTTAGTGGATGATGCGCGGCGCAATCCAAAGCGCACGGTCATCGACGGCGGAAGCGCTGTCGGTGGATGAACCTCTGGCCAAAATTCGCAGGATGAACTTGACATCCTGTCCGTCCAGCGAAGCAGGCAGAGCAATATTGATGCTGTTCGTCAGGCCTTCATAGCGTTCATGCAGATCCGAGAAGTAGGTGATTGCGCCTGCCCCAATCTGATAACCGATCCGGTAGGTGACAAAACAATTGGTGGCATTAAACTGGCAGGCAATCGTCGCCTGGAATTTATCGCCAGTATGGATGCGCACAGCCGGGAATACACCCTGGATGTAACCATCAGGGTCAGTTTGCGGGACAGTCAGCAGGCTGGCGCGTGAATCAGTGCTGCCATCTTCAATCTGAACACTGGTCAGCTTGCGCGCAATACCAATCGTATTGGGATCGGTGGCGTCGCCATAGGTAACGCTGCCGGCACCGCTCGTCCAAACAGCCGCGCTGCTCGGGTTGGTGAAATCAAAGACCAGGGTGCCAGGTGCTGGCGTAACAGGTGTTGGTGTAACTGGTGTGGCGGTCGCAATTCCAGCACCCGGCGTGGAAGTAGCAGGCGCGCTGGCGTTGACCACGATATCAACCCACCAGGGCTGGTTGCCCAGGTAACCAATTCCGAAGATCTGGTTGCTGGCATTTTTCAACTGCCAGTAACCGCGATAGGAACCAGCCGAGGACGGCGAGGTCAGATTGACCGAGAAATCATAAGAAGTATTCGGCCCGATGGTCGAGGTCAGGCTGGTAGAATCCGCGCCGCTCATCTTGTTTCCGCTGACAAAGACCAGCTTGTAACCGGTGGTCCATGTGCAGGAACCGGTGTTCTTGATGCGCCAGGTCTTGGTAAAAGCCGAGTTTGGCCCGAATACGGTGCCATCTGGAACGTTCACATCCGAAATGAATGTGGCGCGGTCACAGGTGCTGGTAGCGGGGGTGACGGTTGGCGTGGGGCCAGGGGTTGCAGTGGCAATCGAACCACCACTACCGCGGGTGATGCGTGGTGCACCCCACAGGGCGCGATCTCCGGTGGGATAGCCAGCCGCGCCAACGTACAGAATGAACTTGACGCTCTGTCCAGCCAGCGCAGAAAGGTCTATGTCGGCGCGATAGTATAAACCTTCGTAACGCTCGTTAAAGGTCCAGTAGGTCAGGATTGGGCCGGTGCCCACCTGGTAATTCAAGCGGAAGTTTACATAGCAAGCCGTGGCGTTGTATTCGCAGTTGATGATCGACTGGAAGTGATCGCCGCTCTGGACGGTGAAAGCAGGGTAAATACCCTGGATGGTGCCGCCATAGATATTCTGAGGGCCAGTCAACAAACCGGCAGAAGTATCGGTTGAGCCATTTTCCAACACTGGGGCGTCCAGCTTCTTGGCAAAACCGTTATCGCTCTCAGCTGCGCCAAAAGTGATGACCGTGCCAGCGCCGTTCGTCCAGGTTGCAGATCCGCCATTGGACACAAAGTCATAACCTGTGCCGCCGGAAGTACCGCTGACGTTGATCTCCACCCAGAAAGGCAGGTTGGCAGAAGGACCGATGCCAAAGATGACGGCACTGGCGTTCTTCAACTGCCAGTTACCGCGATAGGCGCCAGCGCTGCTGGGTGCGGTCATGGGCAGGGTCAGGTCGATCGTAGCGCCTGGGGCAACGCTGGTCGGCAAATTGGTCGAGGCAGCTGCGCCCATCTGGGTGCCGCTGACAAAGACCACCGAATAACCCGTAGTCCAGGTGCAGGTACCAATATTCTTCAAGCGCCAGGTCTTGTTAAAGGTTGCCCCGGCGCTGTAATACGTTCCGTCCGGAACGGTTACATCGGCGACGAACTGGGCCCAATCGCATGTTGTGGTTGCCGAGACCGCCTGGGGCGCCGGCATAAAACCAAACATAAGAGCCACCAACAAAACTGCAGCAATTACGATATTCCTGTGTTTCAATTTTGCATTCATTCTCATTCTCCTCTATGAAAATACCTACGCCAATAGAAGCCATCGACTAGACGTTGTTCAAATACAAATAGTTCCAGACATTAATTGCGATTTCATACCATATGAATTCCCATAATATTATATACCGTTTTTGCGTTACACGAATACAACAAAAGGATTGCAAAACTATCAATTTTAATAGTAATCACCCCGAATCCAACAAATGTTACAATAAGATCGTAAAATAATCGGGAATACTGCCTTATTTTTCTATGCCAAGCCCACAACCATACTATAATACAGTAGTAATCTGATCGCAATGTTTAAACTAAATTATATTCATATAATACTGGATGGGTCAAACAACCAAGGAGAACATACCATGAAACTAAAAGAACTTATCCGAGCGACCAGCCTGATCGCCCTGTTGCTCGCATTGGCCATCAGCCCGACCGGCATCCTGGCCGCTGCTCCCCGGCAGAGCTCCGGGCCAATCGCCTCCATCCGCCTTGAAACATCCGGGCTGCGGACGCTGGTTGCGCCAACTTCGGTAAACGTAGACCAGACGGTGACGTATGCCCTGGATCTATCCAACCTGCCCGCGGGCGGTTTAACCAGTGTCGAGTTTGGCTGTTATTTCAACTCCAGCATGGCCGCGATCGACAATATTAATGACGCCGGTCTGTTTGGCTCGAATGCAGTCTGGACGGTCAATGGTCCCGCTGGCGACACCTTCATCTATGCTGTGGCTGGCGTTACCCAAAAAGCCACCACCGGCGGAACAGTCTTCCATATCGACCTGACCGGGCTGGCTGCCGGGTCCTTTGATTTCAACTGCCGTGTGCGCGCTTCAACCGGCGGCGCACTCTTTGAAATACCCTTCACCACCACCGCCATCACGATTATCGATCCGACTGGCGACGGCACTCTCGCCGGTGTGGTCACTGCCAGAAAGACTGTCACGATAACCATGGTCTCGGGCAGCAGCACTTATACCGGAACCGCGAACACATCCACCGGCGCCTTCAGCATTAATGCGCCCGCCGGAACATACACAGTCACGGCCAGAGCCCCCGGCTTCCTGAGCGCAACCGGCTCTGCCACGCTGACATCTGCCGCCACCACCACCAAGACCACCATCGCCCTGGTTGCAGGGGATATTGATGATTCAGGGGAAGTTGACGACCCGGATGTGCTGGCGATCGGGAATAACTACAACCGATCGACACCCACTGAAGCCGATTTGAACAATGACGGTGTTATCAATGTGCTCGACCTGCAGATCCTGGCGCCAAATTACGGCAAGATCGGCCCACTCCCTTCCGCCTGGTAAGTCTCCCATTCCTGGATGACCGGGCAGTTCATGCCAGTGCATGGCCTGCCCGATTCACCGGAGGTTCTTCGTGAAACACCTGATTGCTATTTTTCTCGCCTGCATTTTCGCCTTTAGCACTATTTTCGCGAACGTGGTCAGCGCCCAGGCTGCTGAAACCATCTGGATGGAAACTGACAAAGGATCTTACGGCGCCGGCGAAACAGTCACCGTCACGCTCAAGGCCAACTCAGTTACACCATTCCAGGGCTTTACGTTCAAGCTGCGCTACGATCCGGCCTGCCTGGAACCGACTGTCCCCGCCAGCCTGCTTTCCGGGCTGAACTATATGCCCGTTCCACAAAAATCAGGTTTGGTAAGTGGTATTTTTGCCAACACATCCCCGCTCAGCGCCAATGGCGCCCTGGCAGAAATAAAATTCAAGATCCTGACCAGCTGCCAGAGCACCCTCAAACTTGAAAAAGCCAGCCTGTCGATCTCGGATGCCTCCGGCATGCCCGTTGCCATTCAGGGCATCAGCCTGGGCGCCAGCAGCCTGGTTGTCACAACCGGCGGGTCAGAAGCCGCACTAACCCAGCCCACCCACGCCGCACCCGCCAACCCGACCATCATCGTACCGGATACTGATGCCGCCGCCGTACCCGCGCTCAACCTGACCCCCGAGAACACCAGCGCCCCCAGCACTACACAGTTCGATTGGGGTTCCCTGCTGTTGGGCCTGGCGGTCTTGATTGTTCTGATCGTGGCCGTGTTCGTCTTCATCCGCAGGCGTTTCCCGGCCAAGGACCCATTTACATCCGCGCCCCTGCCCCAAAACCCGGCCCTGATCATCAAACGTGGACCGGACGCAGGAAAATTCCTGCCCATTCTGAATTTCCCCTGCCGGATCGGCAGCAGCCCCAGCAATGAGATCCAGCTGCTCGATGCGCGCATTGCCGCCTCGCACGCCGAGATCCTCGCTGACCAGCATGGTTACACCCTGGTGGACCTGGGCAGCCCGGACGGTACCTATCTAAACGGGAGATTGATGAATAATCAACAAGCCGTCCTGACGCCCGGCGACACGGTGCGCATGGGAGGCATTTTACTGGTCTTTGGCCAGGAAGATTAGCCAGCAGGAACATGGACAGGTAGATGCCTCGCACTGTTTTGCATCTTGACCTGGACGCTTTTTTCTGTGCCGCCGAAGAGCTGCACGAGCCAAACCTGCGCGGTAAGGCTTTTGCAGTCGGTGGCCAACCTGATCAGCGCGGCGTGGTAGCTTCTTGCTCCTACGCCGCGCGGGCTTTGGGGGTCCATTCGGCCATGCCCATGAGCCGGGCTCTGCGCTTGTGCCCCGGTTTGCTGGTCGTGCCACCCAGCCGGGGCAGATATGAAGAACTCTCACACCAGGTGATGGACCGTTTGAACAACCTGGCGCCGCTCGTGGAGCAAATTTCGATCGACGAAGCTTTTGTCGATATCAGCGATATGCGCGCGCCCAGCCTGGATATCGCCCGCGCACTCCAAAAACAAATCATGGATGAACTGGGCCTGCCTTGTTCGGTGGGCGTAGCCTCCAATAAGTTGGTCGCCAAGATCGCCACCGAAACCGGCAAAAAAGCCGCGCGCAGTCTGCCCGATTACCCCTATGCGCTGACAGTGGTACCTTTTGGAAGCGAAGCAGAGTTTTTGAGCCGGCTGCCGGTTTCTATGCTGTGGGGGGTGGGGCCGAAAACAGAGCAGCGCCTTTCCGAGTTGGGCGTGCACCGCATCGGCGAGCTGGCGGCGCTGGGTGAAGCCAACCTGGCGGCCATGTTCGGCGAAAATGGCCGCGAGCTGGCTCAGCATGCGCTTGGGCTGGATACGCGCCCGGTGGTTAACGAACATGTCACCAAATCCATCAGCCAGGAAAATACCTTTGCCCGCGACGTCTCTGACGACAAAGCCCTGGAAAGCATGCTCAGACAGCTTGCGAGTGAGGTGGCCCGCAACCTGCGCCATGATCACCTGGCCGGGACAACCATCCGGCTCAAGCTGCGCTGGCCCGATTTCACCACCCTGACGCGCCAGATCACCCTGCCAGGCGCCACCAACCTGGATGGAGAAATTTACCAGGCAGCCCTCGAGCTGCTGCACAAGGTCCGCGAAAAAGGCCAGGCGGTGCGCCTGATCGGGGTGGGCGTCAGCAACCTGGGGCCGCCCGTGCGTCAGATGGAATTGTGGGGGCAACAAAGCGAAAAAGCCCGCAAGCTGCAGGAAGCCCTGGACGACCTGCAAAACAGGTACGGCAAAAAGATCATCGACCGTGGTGGTTGATAGTCCACATTCGTGTTTTCCCCAAACACCCCCATCACGAATACCCCGAATAAACGAACGAATGACACCCAGGCCGTTCACAGCCTCGCACTATTTGTGAAATGCGTGGGAAGAGCCATTCATCAGCGCGTAGCTACCAGCCCCGCGCACCTGTCAGAAAAGCCTT
>CAINXK010000251.1 GCA_903854805.1 uncultured Anaerolineae bacterium | reverse complement strand
GCCAGCCGAACTGCTGGTGCGTGTTCGCAATGCCGAGCGGGTATTGGAGTTGGAGACCGCTTCCATGATGCTTTTCAGCCTGGCCAGGTTGGCCGAATCAAAAGATGTCGATACTGGAAATCACCTGGAACGTATTCGCGCATATGTCCGCGCTTTGGCCGAATACATTTCCAATGATCCTGAAATTCGCAAGAAGCTTCCTCCGCATTTTTCACAACTTTTATACCAGACCAGCCCACTGCATGATATCGGCAAGGTGGGTATTCCGGATTATGTACTGCTCAAGCCAGACAGTCTGAACGATGAAGAGTGGAAGGTCATGAAACGACATACCGAGCTGGGCGCCGAGACTCTGGATGCCTGTTTAAAGTTTTACCCCAGTGCTGAGTATTTGCGTATCGCAAGGGATATTGCCTGGGCGCACCACGAACGTTGGGATGGTACAGGCTACCCGCGTAAGCTCAAGGGTGAAGCGATCCCCCTGGCTGCCCGGATTGTAGCCCTGGCGGATGTTTACGATGCCATCACCACTCAGCGCGTGTATAAATCAGCACTGTCACACGATGTGGCGCGTGGCATTATTCTAAGCGGCGAAAGTAAGAATTTCGATCCGATGGTTGTGAAAGCCTTCCTTGCGATCGAAGATCAGTTCATACAAATCAAGGACAACTTTTCAAATAAAAAGGCAATTGTTTAATCTGCAGGGACTTACACCTGCCGATCCGAGATGCAGTATACCTGTTCTATCCCAGCCCGGTATTTACCCAGGGGCTTGATCGGTTTTGCTTTTTGCTATGCTGTTTTTTGCTGCGCGGACCGCTGCGTGTGCTAATAATAAAGGGTTTGCTCGGCAAGTGGATTTTTGATGGCTATTATATTAAGCGTAGCCATATAATGATGGTCCAGGAGATAAGATGCTAAAAAAAGTAATTCAAATTGCCTGTTTTGCAATAATCACCATCTCGCTATTTGCCTGCGGGTCATCCCAAGCCCAAGACAATGGTGCGCCTTTTATTGAATCTACCCAGGCAGTTTCTGCGGAAGCGACCAATCCCGCACAAACCTTGAAAATTGCTCTGGTTATGAAAACGCTTACCAATCCATTCTTTGTGGAAATGGAAAAAGGCGCTCGCCGGGCTGAAACTGAATTTGGGATCCAGCTGATTGTAAAAACAGCTGCACAGGAAACCTCCATTCAACAGCAAATTGAGATCGTTGGAGAGCTTGTCAAGCAGAAAGTGGATGCGATTGTGATCGCTCCAGGCGATTCAAAAGAATTGATCCCGGCTCTTAAAAAAGCACAGGATGCCGGAATTAAGGTCGTAAATATTGATAATCAATTGGAAGCAGAGCTTTCTAAAAAGCTGGGGCTTGTGAACGTTCCCTTTATCAGTGTCGATAATGAAAAGGGCGCTTACCTGTCTGCAAAATACGTCTCTGATATGATCAAGATCCCCACCAATGTTATCCTGTTGGAGGGCATCCGTGAAGCTCGCAATGCACAGGACCGTTTGGCTGGAGCCAAGCGAGCTTTCCAGGAAAACCCGAATATCACTATTTTCAAATCCGAATCAGCCAACTGGAAAATCGATGAGGCTCGTGATGTAACTGCGCGCCTGTTCGATGCCAACTCGGAAATTGGCGCTATTTTTTGTGCAAATGATATGATGGCGTTGGGCGCCGTCCAGTATTTGGAAGAAAAAAAGCTCTCAAACGTGTTGGTGGCGGGTTATGATAACCTGGAAGAAGCCCAGCAAGCCATCAAAGATGGCAAAATGATTTCCACTATTGACCAGCAGGCGGCTCTGCAAGGATATATGGGGGTCGTAAACGCGATAAAATTAATTAACGGAGAAACTGTACCTCCGGTGACTTTTGTGGATGTAATTTTGATGACAAAAGATAATGTAAAGTAATTTCCAGTTATTTTCTGCTTGCGGCAGGCGAGATCAATAATTTCTCACCTGCCGCAAAAAAAAATATACAGAAATTTTCCTGATATAGATAGGTCGGATGGATAAAAAATATAAATCCAGGTTTCGTCTCAATATTACCGGTCAGTTCCTTATTTATTTAGCCGGTGTCAGTGTTATTCCCTTGCTGGTCCTGGGGGTTTTTGCCTATACTGTGTCTTTTTCTATTGTTAAAGACCAGGTATATAGCTACACCACTGAGCTGGTACGTGACCAGAGATCATACCTGGACGTTCTCTTGCAAGAGGTCGAAAGCCTGATCGCCAACGTTTCAGGTGTGGAAGACATTACCAACAATGTCCTCGCGGGCAAAGATGCGCCGAACAACACGTATGCCGACCTGGCCACTCAGGCCAAGATCGGTTACATCCTGAATAACTATATTAATGTCAACGGATTGATATCCATTGATATCTATACCGAAGACGGCCGGCATTACCATGTCGGCGATACTCTGCGGGCGGATAACATCAACAATCAGGCCAGAGATGCTATCTTTGCGGCAGCTGATAAAGCCGGCGGCAATATTATCTGGACGGGTGTCGAAGACAACATCAACATTGATTCGAATCACAAGAAGGCTATCACTGCCGCGAAAGTATTTAACCAGACCGACGCCCAGACCGGAGAGTCCAAGGCGGTTGCCCTGCTGGTTGTTAACTATGATCTCGAATACCTGCATGAACATCTGGATAGGACACAACTCGGTGACGGCGCGTATCTGATGGTCATTGATACGCAGAACCGAATTATTTACCATCCTGATCGTTCTTTGATCGGCAGCAAGGTCAATACAAGCTTCATGAACCGTTTGGCAGGCGCTGAAGGTACACTGACCGCGGATATTGATGGCAATTCGATGATTGTTACCTATACCCATTCAGAAAATAGCAATTGGGTGGTTGCCAGTTTTATCCCAGTCAAGAATCTTACTACCCAGACTACCCCGATTGCCACAACCACGATCCTGGTGCTATGCGTAGCTTTCGTTGTTATATCCGGTCTGACTATCATGTACAATCGCAGCCTTGTTTCGCCGATCCGTCAGATCACCAGCACTTTTAAACAATACCAAGATGGTGAACTCGATCTTTCAACGCGCCTGAAGCATGATCGGGACGATGAGATTGGCGAACTTGTTACCTGGTTCAATGATTTCCTCGAAAACCAGGTTGAAAAACAGCGCGCTGAAGAAGCTCTCCGTGCCCGTCAGCGCTATCTGACTCTCCTTAACGAAATTACATTGGTAGCTCTGGATACCCCCAACCTCGACCGAATGTTAATGAGCCTTACCACCCATCTAAGCGAATTATTCCTGGTTGACCGTTGCTATATCGTGCTTGTCCAGACCGCCCGCCCAGGGTATCGACCGGCAATTTTTGGGCCGGAGGGACAGATCTATTCATCAACCCTTGGAGCTCAAAACAGTCCATTCCTGCCCGAATTGATTGCCGCCGATAAACCATTCTTTATTGCAAATACTTCTGAATCAGCCTTAATTCAGGGTAGCCAATCATCCGGCCTTGAGAACTGCTCGCTGCTGGCTCTGCCGCTTATCTCTGCCACTCAGAAGCTTGGCATGGCCCTTATTATTTCCAATTCTGCGCGTACTTTTTCAGATGAAGAAATTGCCTCGGGTGAACAGGCTGCACGCCAGATTTCTCTGGCAGTTGCAAAAACTAACTTGCTTGAAGAAATCCAGAGGCGCGCGCACGTTTTTGAGAACCTGTATGAAACCGCTCATGATCTGGCCAACCTGACCAGCATTCCGGAACTGTTGCATAGCATCCTTAAACATACGCTGGCGTTATTGGGGACCACCGCGGGTTTTGTCTATCTCTATGATAAAAGCCAGGGCGATCTTGAACTGGCAGATAGCATCGGCTTGGATTGGGAAAAAGGGACCCGCCTGGCGATTGGTGAGGGGCTTTCAGGCCAGGTGGCGCTTACGCGTCAACCGATCCTGGTCAAAGATTACGATACATGGGAACACCGGTCGGATAAGTTTACAGGGAAGGGTGTTCGCTCTGCTGCAGCGGTCCCGATGATCTGGGGCGAGGATTTGATCGGGTTATTGGGCGTTGAAAAAGAAACCAACAACGATACCCAGTTCACCGATTCGGATGTTCGCATCCTATCCCTGGTAGCTCGCTTGGGAACCAGCAGTATGAACAATACCATCCTGCTGCAAAGACTGCGTCGCTTCAACGAACAGCTTGAAGACCGTGTCGCAAGTCGCACCGCCCAGCTTGAAAAAATCAACCTGGAATTGGGAAGTGAGATCAACGAGCGTAAGCAGATTGAAGAGACTCTCATGCACGAACGTGCTTCCCTGGCGCAGCGTGTTACCGATCGTACCGCGGAATTATCGGCGGCAAATGCCAGCCTGGCTCAGGCTGTGCGCGCTAAAGATGAATTCCTCGCCAATATGAGTCATGAAATCCGTACCCCGATTAATGGCGTCGTCGGTATGACCGGGTTGATTCTGGATACTGAACTGTCCGCCGAGCAGCGGCGATACGCCAATATTATTCAGATCAGTGCCGAATCGCTCTTGAGCGTGATCAATGATATTCTGGATTTTTCAAAAATTGAGGCGGGTAAACTGGACATCAATACCCAGGATTTTGACCTGCCCGGGTTGATCCAGGAACTTGGGGATACCTTTGCGCTGCGTGCCCATGAAAAAGGCTTGGAATGGATTTGTGATGTTCTACCTGAAATTCCAGATCGGGTCCATGGCGATTCCAAGCGTATTCGCCAGGTTCTCATTAACCTGGTTGGCAATGCCATCAAATTCACCGATCACGGTGAAGTGCTGTTATCCGTTGCGCTTGAACACATGGACAACGATGTAATCATGGTCAAGTTTAGTATCAAGGATACCGGTATTGGGATTCCTCAAGAAAAGATTGATACTCTTTTCCAGGCCTTTTCACAGGTGGATGCTTCCACTACCAAAAAATATGGCGGGACGGGCCTGGGTCTTTCGATCTCTAAAAAATTGGTAAACTTAATGCACGGGGATATTGCTGCTGAGAGTGAGTTTAATGTTGGATCGAATTTCTGGTTTGCTGTTCCCCTGGAACTTCCAGCCAATCCGCTGCCTGCGCCATTTACCAAGAATGTTGTAACTCAAAATACAAAAGTTCTGGTAATTGACGATAATGCCACCTACAGTCGGATACTTACCGCTCGTCTCGAAGATTATGGCTATTCAGCCCAGGCTTTGGTTGAGCCGAGCCAGGCAATGGATGTAATCCGAACAGCATCCGAGAGCCATGAGCCCTTCCAGGTGATTTTGCTCGACGATACAATCCCTGGGGTGCGTGGAATAGACCTGGCTTTCAGCTTGCGTGCAGCCAATTTTCAACCAGCTCCCAGCCTGATTCTGATGGGTTCAGCTAAAGAATCCATTGACGCTCAGGCGTTTGACGAAGCGGGTATAGCTGGACTGCTGACCAAGCCGGTCCAAATTCGCCAACTCAACCTGTTTTTGCAAAAGCTAAACTCGGATGTGCCTAATCAGCCGGCTCTTGGTCTGCCAGCGACGGGCAAGACCCAATTGTTTAAAACTCTTCGCAACCAATCCCATCAGACAGTCAATATTCGGGTCCTGTTGGTGGAAGATAATTTGATCAACCAGGATGTTGCCATGACAATCCTGAGAAAAAGTGGCATCCCGGCACAGGCAGTTGTCAATGGTCAGGAAGCAGTCACAATTTTGGAAGGTGTTTCCTTTGATCTGATCCTGATGGATATGCAGATGCCTGTCATGGATGGTTTGCAAGCTACCCGCTATATCCGGGATGCAGCTTCACCGGTACTTAACCATCAGGTCCCGATTATCGCTATCACAGCCAATGCGATGCGCAAAGATCAGGAAGCTTGCTTGCAAGCTGGCATGAATGATTATATTTCAAAGCCGTTTGATGCAGTTCAGTTGATCGAGAAGATTGCTTATTGGGCAACTTCAGACGCGGCTGTTCAGAGTGGAAAGTTACCGGTGCCAAGTGCTTTATCTGCTCAAGGCGCTGAATCTGACAGAGATGGACATCTGGATGTGGCTAATTCAGCCACGGCCGAGGATCATTTACTTCCGACCATTCAGTTTGAAAAGTTGTACCGACGGGTAATGGATGATCAGGATTTGGCGCTGAGTTTGCTGCGTAAGATGGATGCGCGCCTGGAAAAAGACCTGTCCGAGATAAGCCAGGCTGTGGAAGCACGAGATTCTGAGCAAACCAGGCTGCTGGCCCATAAATTAAAGGGTAGCGCCGGGAATCTGTCCGCCGAACCTTTACGGCGGGCTTTAGAAGCGCTTGAAGTTGCAGGCTCGGCGAGTAGTTGGGAAACCATCGCTGAGAAGATGGCCGATGTTTTGGCGCGAGCTGACGAATTCCGCCAGGTAGTAGCGAAACTAAGTTAACCTGAATAATGGCGCAAGGGTCAAGCCAGGTTGGGGTCCCCGTCGGTGGTGATATTTGTGCTTTGCTGCTGCGCGTGTGCAAATATAACCACTAAAAAAGCTTGCATACTTGTTTTCGATAGGAATTTAGGTGAACATGCCTGACGTTATATACGGATGAAGGGCGGAAATTTTAAACCGGCTGATAAAGTGTTTCCTTGAAAGAGCCTGCGGTTAGCGATGATCAAAAGGCAGCCAAATATCGAACTGTGAGCCTGACCCTAAATTGCTGTGCACTTTAACCCTGCCTCCATGCTCATTAAGGATCGAGCCGACAATAAACAGACCAATGCCCGTTCCCTGGATTTCTTCCTGGATTGCATTGGTGCCTCTAAAAAAACGGTTGAATAATAGGGGTATATCTTCGCTGGGAATACCCATGCCCGTGTCAATAATTGAAACATCGATACCATCAATCTGTCTTTTTAAGAAAACATCAACCTTGCCGCCCGCTGGTGTAAATTTGATGGCATTTCCCAGCAGATTGATGAACACCTGGGTGATCGCTTTTTCGTCTGCGTTGATGATATAGGTAGTTTCATCCAGCTCATCGAATGGATGCAGCGATAGCAGGACATCTTTTTCTTTGGCCATTGTTTTTACTTGCAGGATCGCTTTTTTTAGAACGTCAGCGCTGTCAACGGAGCGAAAATGAAAATTTGCCTGGTGGCTTTCCAGGCGACCTGCAATAAGTAAATCTTCCACGAGCAGTCGTTCTCGATTTAACTCACTTTTCAGTATTTCCCAGTATTCCTGATAATTTTCATCCGTCACTCCGCCATCAATCAGGTTTACCATCAAGAGCATGGTTGTAATCGGTGTGCGCAGCTCATGGGTAGCCCGGTTGATGAAATCGGATTTCATCTGCTCCAGACGGGCCCGGTCACTGATTTCGCGAACGATGGCTGTGACTTCGTCTGCACCACTATCTTTAAACCGGGCTTCAAAGACGTGCGATGAATCACCAATTTTCAGTGTGTACTCCATCGTTTCGGTTTCTTTACTTTGCAGGACTTGCTCAATGTGGCGCATGGTTTCTTTAAATAGCGGATCGGGCAGGGCGTTTTTGATCGAAGATCCCACAATATGATCGGTTGGCACAGCTAATAATTCAGGTGAACTCGCCTTGTAATCCAGGAAGGTACCATCGCGACGAATGCGAAAGATTAAGTCTGGAACGGCGCTTAGTAAGGCTGTTTTTCGGGTTTCGCTTTGGATCAGGTCATTTTGCATTCTTATGCTCATGAGAGCATTGGATAATAGGTCGCCAACCAGCTTGATTAATAAAATACTATCAGGGGTCCAGAATCGTTGATTTAAGACCAGATCAAACCCGAGAAAACCTATTAATGTGTTGTGCGACACCAATGGTACCGCCAGCACTGATTGGACTGATTGCATAACCAATAGCTCTCGCTCGGCCTGTGCTTCTGTCGGTAACTGGGAGACCATTGGAATATGAACTTCTTCCAGTTTTTCGAGTTTCGCCATCCACCATGGGAAGTTGCTGGTCGGAATGTTTTTCATATTATTGATTTGCGATTCAATCCCCGGCGCGCACCACTCATGCGTATTGGTCATCCGGGTATTATCCTGATCCAGCAAAAAAACATAACTTCGATCTACCTGTTCAAGTTCACCAATCTGCTTCAAAACGCCACTAATTTCGGGGTTAATTTCCGATGATGGCATATTGATAAAACGAGTTGAAATCGATGTTATTGTTTCTACAAAACGATGGCGGTATTCCAGCAGCCGGTTCTGTTCGCTGTGAAGTTCTTCGGCAGCTTTGCGCCCGGTAATATCATCTTTGATGGCCACATAATGCGTGATCTTATTGTCATTATCGGTTACACCTGCAATCACGGCCGATTCCCAGAAAAGTTCGCCATTCTTTTTACGGTTATGGAATTCGCCACGCCATTCCAGACCCGCTCTGAGAGTTTTCCACATATGTTGATGGGTTTCAGTTTCAGTTCTGCCTGATTTTAAAATGCGCGGATTTTGGCCAAGCGCTTCTTCTATGCTATACCCGGTTACCTGTGTGAATTTTGGATTGACATACTCCATATTGCCAGAAAGATCTGTAATCACAATGGATGATGGGCTTTGCTCAACTGCCTGCGAAAGCTGGCGCAAACGTAATTCTGTAATTCTTCGTTCAGTGATGTCTCGACTTACCCCGATTAAAACGTCCTGGCTTCCCCAACGGCCGTTTACCACTTTTGTTTCTACAGATATATACGAGCCATCTTTCCTTCGCAAATCAGTGGGGAAGGTTTCAGCGAGCCCAACGTGCACAGCATGTAGGACCTGTGTGGTTTGAAGGTACTGTTCAACCGGATGCAATTTCAAGATACTTGTCCCGATCAACTCTTCGATCGAATAGCCAAGGCTGTCTAACATTGCTTGATTAACCTGGATGATGTTGTCGTCACCGTCGAGAACAAATACGTAATCCTGCAACGAATCAAACATGCTTTGCAGTTCGCGCTGGCTTTCAACCAGCTCGGTCTGGGTTTCGAACCGGGCGATCATATTGCCTATCTGAAACGCGAAATTCTCCAACGCATTACGACGATAGCCAGGCAAGTCATCGAGTGTATGCGAGGCAACATTCAAACAAGCGATCACTTTGTCATTAAATTTGACTGGAATTATTGCGGAAATATGCAAACCCTCATTGATAGCGACTTGATTCTTGCTCGTGGGCAACTGTAGATAGGGTTGGTAAATTGCGTTACCTTCCATCACTACCTTGTGCTGACCCGAGCCGGCATTAAATCTGTTGGCTCGGGCGGCGAAATCATCTGAAAGACCAATTTGATTCATTAAAACCAAATCCTGGCTTTGCCGGTCCACCAGATAAATGCCACCACAATCCATATCAGAAACATGCAGGGCTAAATCCAAAACAAGCGGTAGTGCCTCTGCGACCGTTGATTTCTGCGCGAGGATAATGGCCAGATTTCGTTCACCGATGGCAATTTCTTCGATCTTTTTCCGAGCGGTGATATCACGGCTGATACCAAGAACACCAATTGTCTGGCCATAGCTGTCATAGAGAGGGGCTTTCAGGGTGTCCAGAAGGACTTGTTCACCATCTGGATATTTTATCCATTCTTCATTATTACGTTGCTTGCCCTGTTCCATCATGATACGGTCATTCTCGCGGAAAAAATCCGCCGTTTCCGGAGAGAACAGATCGTAATCGGATTTGTTCACAATTTCATTAACCGATTTCCCAACCAATCGGGCGAATTCCTGGTTGGCTCCCAGGTAAATACCCTGTGCGTCTTTATAGAAAACGATATCAGGGATTGAATTAAATAATCCCGAAAGCAAGGCGATTTTATTGGACAATTCTTCTTCGACTCTTTTATGCTCAGTGACATCGACCCCAACTGCCTGAATTTCATAAAGATTTTTGGAAGGGTCGTGGATGACACTATCTTCCCAGGCAATCCAGCGCCAACCACTCATGGTCATGGCACGTTGGGTAACCTTCGCCCGGTATGGTGGTTTTTCGAGTTCTTTCATGGCTTCGAGGGTCAGGGGTAGATCGTCCGGATGCACCAGGGGTGTGAAAGAACTGCCAACCAATTCATCCAAATTCTTTCCAAACATCGTGCAATAGGCCTGGTTGGCAAAAACAAAGCGACCTTCACGATCCACCCGCACAACAAGCGTATGCTGAGAATCAATCACTCCGCGATAGCGCTGTTCGCTTTCGTTGATGGCTTGTTCGTATGCCAGTCGTTCATGGTTATTGCGTGGAGCACAGATGAAAAAGGTCTGGTTTTGATATTTTCGCCGGGTAATGGGTATTTCCAATGGAATTAGATACCCATTTCGATGTTGCCCATAGACAATTCGATTCTCTCCCATCCAGTGCGTGTTATTTTCTTCGCCAGGGAAATCTAACACGTGATCGTGGTGTGCGTGCTTATACTGTTGGGGAATGAAAATATCCAACCCCAATCCGATGACATCGGTTTGGCTATAACCAAAAAGTGCCTCAGCGGCAGAATTTAAATATAAAATCCGCATGGTTGCATCCAGAATAATGATCGCATCCGGCAGAAAACCTGCCATGTCACGTAGTGACCAATCCAAAATGTTCAATTCTGTATGTTCATCATCCTGCATTGCAGTGGCTTGTATTGTCATTCGGATAGCTCTCTTTTCTTTTATGGGCAGTTGGAACTCCAGGCTGGATATTTATTGAGAAAATCCAAGCCTGGTGCGCCGGTGGTCACCAAATTTTATTTTTGGGGGCGTTAATTATTTCCGTATTGTAGTGACAAAATTTGTGCGGACTGGTTCGTCAGAAATTGGTCAAAGGGTGGGGCTGTATATTTTTCAGGTGCTGTATCTGCGAGGGCTGGGATGCCTAAGAAAATCATGGAAAGTTACGCTTTACCTGTGTTTACCTTCGCGGAAAAGAAAGCGCCCCAAAAAGAAGGTGCTAAATACTGGCATAGAAAAACCAGTAGTTGCAATCTGCAAACTATTTGGCCAGATAGGCGCAATCATTCCGTTTTCATTATCGGCTAAAATTTCAAAAACTTGAGCTGCGATTGATCCATCTGATGTATTATTTTTGCAGTTGAGCAAAGGCGTCACAGGCTACCGAAAACTCTGTTATGGATTACTCTAAAAAAATTTGTCATATCTACTACCAGGATTGATCATACCAGGTTGGATAAAGCAACTGGTATTTTATCCGCTATTATTTTCCGTGGAGACTTTCAGCAGAAGGTACCAAAAATAGTCCATAGAAAAAGACCGCGCGGGTCTTTTTCTATGGACTATTTAAAGTTACCTGTACCGTTGCTGTTTGCAGGCTGTGGTCGGTGCGGACGACCAGCAGCTGCAGCGAATAGAGGCCTTTCAGCCCGGTCGTGTCCCAGTCAGCCAGCTTGCCACTTCTGACCGTCTCTTTTTCGTCGGAACCGATCTGGGTCCAATTTTGCGGATTGAGCCCCTGCCCATATTGCAAACGATAATAGCTGAAATTTGGTCCTCCCGCAGTGCCTTTGATGATCAGGTTGCCTTGCAGTGTGGCAAACATGCCTGGATATGTGATGGTTGCATCCGGGTTGGCTGCTGGTGGTTGAATATTATCGTATTGGTTGG
This sequence comes from uncultured Anaerolineae bacterium, assembly GCA_903854805.1. Next base: position 3,935 of record CAINXK010000251.1, on the reverse strand, counting down.
GCGGTATCGGCAAGTTGGCGTTTTTCGCCCAGGACAGGGCCTCAGGCGGTATCTGCATAAAAACGTGTTTTTCCACCAGTTGTTCGGGTGTGAACACAGTTGCCAGCAGCCCGGTTTCGCGGTTTATATCATACGATTTGAACAGGCTATCAATCTGAGTCGGTTGATATCCATCAATGAAGATTTCATCGATAATATTTGGACAGGCTTCGCTCGGCAGCATTCCAGATGGATCGCATACTTTCAGGCGCAGCATTCCGCTGGGTTGAACCCAGTTATCCGGGGGCACATCGCGGCTGGCTGAGTTCATAATCGCTGTCCATAGGCTCGTGACCGGCCGTTGTGAGAGGTTTTGCCCGCCCATCCAGACAACCACGATGCGATGCGGCGTGTAGCCGGCCGCCCAGGTATCGCTAAGGTCTGATGTTACGCCGGTTTTGAGTGCCATGGGGCGTCCGAAATTTGGCAGATTGGTGCTGAGCGCATCAGTAACCAGATAGGCCAATTGTGGGCTGACAATCTGTTCGGAGTTCTGGCTGCTCCACTCGGCGTAAACGTGACCAGTCAAGTCACGCAAAGCCAGAATGGTGGAAGGTACTAATTTGCCAGCTGGGGTGTCAGTAGGGGGCTGCCCAATCAGGGTTCCCTGGGCTGCGAAGACTCCGTAAGATTGGGCGATCTGGATGACCGAATAGCGATTTTCTGTTTCAACCAATGACTCGAAGTCGGAAGCTGAAATATCCAGGCCAAAAGGAGCCATGGTCTGTTGCACCAGGCCTGCGCCCATTTGCCCAAAGAGCTGGGCGGCAGGAGCCAGGCTGTCGTTAGCCAGGGCGCTGCGCAGACGCAATGGCCCCTGGTAAACGCGGCCTTCTGGGGCTGGTATGGAATTTTCCGGTGGCAGATCCCACATGAGTGTGGCCGGTGCGAGACCACGTGTAAACCCGGTCAGGTAGAGAAATGGGGTCAGCAGGGTGCCTGGGCGATGGGGAGTTAAGAAGGTAGATTCATTCTTGTTTTTCCAATCCCCAATTAACGCAAGCAGCTGCCCATTGTTTGGATCGAGCACCGCGGCACTTGCCGATTCTGGCGCATTTTGCCCGGGTGGCAGCGGAGGCAGCATCTCTGCACCATCGCAAGCGATTGGCATGCTGGTGTCAACAGAACTATCCAGGCGTGCAAATAGGGCTTGCATGGCACATTCTGAGCGCTGTTGCAGATCGTAATCCAATGTGGTTATGATTTGCAGGCCGCCCTGTTCGATGCGTGTGCGATTAAATCTGCTTTCAATTTGTGAGAGTACCAATGCATTGAATGCCGGTGCGCCATTTGGCTGTGTAGGTTCTTCCTGTAAAGTGATGTGTGTCTTTTGTGCCAGTTTGATTTCGGTGGGGGTAGCCATTCCACGTGTTTGGATCAGGATGAGCGCAGCTTGTTGGCGCTGTAAGGCGGCCTGCGGTGCATCCAGTGGATTGATGGCAGGGGATTCGTTCACGGAAGCCAGCAATGCGGCTTCTGCCAGGTTGATTTGGCCGATGGATTTGCCCAGGTATAGCTGTGCGGCTGATTCTGCTCCGTAAGCAAAATGTCCATAGTTGGCGCTGTTTAGATACCATTCTATGATTTTGTTCCTTCCAAAGTGAGAAGTCAACTGCCCAGCCAGAATTCGCTCGCGGATGGCACGCCGCAGGTTGGCAGGCTCTTCCCATAAAAGCATGTTGGCAACCAATTTTTGGGCCAGGGTGGCGTGCTCATCAGGGTTGGAGATGCCGTCCAGCAAGTAACCAGGGTGGGACCAAAAACCAGGGTCAATCAACGCGATGGTTGCCTGTGCCAGGGTGTCTGGTATGTGATGCTCAGTAAGCTTGTTATCGTACGGCACATAAACCCGCATGGCATCTTGCGGGGCCAATACAGATATTAGATGGGTTCCGCTGCGATCGTAAATGCGGGTAGGTTGCAGCAAACTGCCATTCACCGGATCCAGCAAGGTGGGTAGCATTTCAAGAGCCGGCAGGTCTGCTGTGATGGCAGCATAGGCGAAGGCTCCGCCGATGATAATTACACCCATAAGTGCAGACAAGGATAACCCGATAGAGATCATTGCGCTTGTCAGACGGTTTTGTTTAACCTTACGTTCAAGGGTGTGGCGTTTTCGGCGTCGCCGAAGAAAAGGAAGGGCAGACATACCTTCATTTTATCAGAAGCGCTCAGGCTACATCGCAAGTTCGCGACTGTTCGACCCGGCAGCAACGCTGGTTATCTATCGCTCCTATTATTTCGCAAGCACGCATTGCTCATTTGGTTTGCGCAACCAGTGCAGTTTCGGGGTCAAGTTCGGAACCCATGACTTCCTCTTTGTTTTCTGATAATGGGAACTATGGCTAATGCTGATGTTCAATCAGCTGTGCCGACAGCTACGAGGTTCAATTGTTGTGATGATTTTATTATTCCCTTTCCCAACGGAATCCGCTCAATGCCAAAAACGGCCAGACGGTAAATCTTCGGGGTACAATAGTGGATTGAAGTAATTACAATGCCAATCGCCGCCCGAGACTACGTATCGAGACACCATCCAAGAATATTGGGACGAGGTAACGAAGGTCTTCCATGATCACATCTCCGCATAACCCCAGGCTGAAACTCATCCGTGCACTGGCCGGAAAGCCAAAAGAACGCCGCGAAGCCGGCGCTTTTTTGGCTGAGGGTGTGCGCCTGGTTGAAGATGCCCTGCAAGCCAACTGGCCTTTTCAATACGTGCTTTACAGTTCAGAGACATCAAACCGTGGTAAAAAACTCATCGAGCAGCTTGTCGCCTGCGGGGTCGAAGTGGATGAGGTGCTGCCTAACATCCTGCGCTCGGTTGGCGAAACCGAATCCAGCCAGGGTGTGGTAGCTGTCTTGAAGCTCCCCGAACCGACATTTAGCGATGCAATTCCCTTGAATTTTCTGCTGATTCCGGATCAAATTCGTGATCCTGGCAATCTGGGCACACTTATCCGGAGCGCGGCTGCTGCGGGGGTGCAAGTAGTCATTATTCCACCCGAGACAACAGATCCGTTTGGCCCCAAAGTCGTGCGCGCCGGGATGGGTGCACACTTCCGAGTACAAATTTACAGCTTGGGGTGGGAAGAGATCCGCACCAGATTGAACGGGATTTCCACCTTTCTGGCCGGGGCGGATGGCCCGACATCATGCTGGAAGGCAAATTTTCGCCAACCACTGGCACTGATTGTGGGCGGCGAGGCAGATGGAGCCAGCGAACCTGCAAAAAACCTTGCGAATTTTGTTGTTAACATTCCAATGCCGGGTAAAATAGAATCATTAAACGCAGGTGTGGCTGGGGCAGTACTTATGTTCGAGGTTGTCCGGCAGAGAAGCGAGGCATGATGAAAATTCGTTCGATTACATATTTTATGAATGTTGGTTGGCCGCTCAAGGAAGATAGAATTCAGGATGCGGGCATATTTCTTTCAACGGCGCGTGCTGCCTTTGAGAATGCTGGCTATGAGGTCCAAACAACACGTATCGCCAGCATACCATTCACAAACTTGTTGGGCGCGGACGCTATAAGCCTGACGCCGCGTTTTGCTCAGAAATTGAGTAATTCCATTGCTGCCAACGGCATCGATTTCGCTTCGCTGGGCCCAGCGCTCCCGGATGTTCCCGAGAGTTACGAGATGATCCCGGATGCGATCGCGGCCTCGAAAAATATATTCTTTTCGGGCCTCATGGCTTCGCCTCATGATGGTATCTATCTGCCAGCGCTGCGAGCCTGTGCTGAAGTGATCATCCGGAATGCAACCATTTCGCAGGATGGGTTTGCCAATCTGCGTTTTGCGGCACTCGCCAACGTGCCACCGGGTGGCCCGTTCTTCCCGGCCGCTTATCATGATTCCGATCAGCCCACTTTTGCGCTTGCGCTTGAATCCGCT
>CAINXK010000250.1 GCA_903854805.1 uncultured Anaerolineae bacterium | reverse complement strand
CGCCGCTTTTCAACTGCCGAAAGCACAGTCGTGCAGCTCTCCCAATCCACGTTCTCGACGTGCGCGTAGCGCATTTCAAAAGCATGTTCTTTGGGCAGTTCATCGATGATACGTTTGGCAGCTTCCTTCTCGCCGATGGCCAGCTTTACCCAGACATCTTCCAGCACATCTGGGATCTGGCCGAACAGGGTAAAGATGTCTTTCAGGCGGGTAGCGAGCAGCTCATGAACGCGGTCTTCGACTGAGTCTTTGTAACGCAGGTTATACAATTTGACGCTGTCGTTGAGCTGGCCGATGCGCTGAATGCGTCCTTTGCGTTGCTCCAAACGGGTCGGGTTCCAGGGTAAGTCCAGGTTGATAAGTGTGCCCAAGCGTTGCAGGTTGAGACCCTCAGATGCGGCGTCGGTGCCAAGCATCAGGCGCAGCTCACCAGTTCGCACCAGGGCTTTGATATTTTCCCGGGTGGTTTGCCGCCACCTGCCGCCCTGCATGATGCCAGTTTTAGTCGCACCAGAATAAAGCGCGATCGGTTCATCTGGAAATTCAACGGTTAGCTGTTCGGCCAACCAGCGGATCGAATCGTAATACTGGCTGAAAACAATACAGCCTTTTTCCAGCCAGCCATCATTCTTGAGACAACGAAGTACGACGGCGTATTTAGGATCGCGATCCTGGTAAGCAAGAAGCGCGTTGACCAGCTTTGTCAGGATCAAGCGCTCATCGTCAGTCAGTGATTTCGCAAACTCGCTAACAGGCAGGCCGGTTTCGCCCTGTTCGTCGCCTTCCTGCGGATCATCTTCATTGTCATCTTCATCTTTCCAATCTCCAAGCATGCGCTGGGCAGTCATCAGGCCGGATTGGATGGAACTGCCCATGCGACGCAGCAGCAGGGTTTTCAGGAAACCGGCGGCTTTCATGCGTTGGCCAACCGCAGCGCAGAATTGCTCAGCCAATTCATAAGCTTCCCGCAGATAGGTGGGCAGCGGAATGGCGTCTTTGGCAGCCTCACCTAATAATTCCACCTTGATCGGTTTAAGCAGCGGCTCGTTCGTTTCCGGGTCTATCTGCGTTTCGAGCTGATGGCGGGTACGTTGGATGATGCGCCTTATGAAAGGGTTATGATCTTTCACCAGTTTCGGGAAAAGCCGATTGACGCGCGACAGATCAGGGGGTTGCAGCTCGGTGTATCGGTCTCCGGGCAAGGCAGATTGCTCATCGGGAATATTCAGCCGGTTACGCAGTGTGGCGATATCCGTGTCTTCACTTTTGGGTGGCAGAGGATTGCTGATCCATTCCCAGCGTGTGACGGTATTAACCGGTGGATCTGCCCGGCCCATGACCAGTTCCAGCGCTGAAGCGGCATCCCGCCAGTGGCTGCTTCCATTGCCCAGTACGGATTCATCACCGCGACTGAGCACATCCAGCAAATCCCAGGCTTCCACCGGTCGCAGCTGCACCGGGGTGGCTGTGGCAAGCAGCAGGCTGCGTGTGCGCTCGGCAATTTTGTACATGAAGCTCAACAGGTTGTTGGGCTCGGCTTTTTCATCGTCGGTATGTGTCAGCCCCAGGTTTTTGCGCCGCGCGCGGTGTGCTTCATCCAGAATGACGCAGTCATATTCCAGCCGCAGCAGCTGATTGACCGCCTCGGATGCGCGGCTGAT
>CAINXK010000249.1 GCA_903854805.1 uncultured Anaerolineae bacterium | reverse complement strand
GGATAATGAAAAGCTGCACTTGCTGGATGTTTTGCGCGGCGCTGATTTTGAAGCCATCGACACAGCCCGGATGATGGTAGATCTGAATTCAGGTGAAGTCCGACCCTAGCGCAGTGGCATCACCCGCGGAGCTGGCAACCGTGCAGGTTCCACACTCAGACCTGTGCCTGGTCGAGGAAACGCGAAAAGTATTTGCGCGCGCAGAGCAATTGAAGCATAATACGAGTGTATAAATTCTGTATTTACTCACGGCGTGCCAGTTTGGGCTTGCCCCGATAACCCATCCCCCTGCCCTTTCCCAAAAACGGGCAGGGGGTGAAAGAGCTTTTTTGCGGGGCAAACCATCGATTTTTAATCGCCCGAGCAGCAGAACCAGGATGGTTCAGTGCCAAAACGAAGAGCTTGTGAGTAAATACTAAATTCTACCTGTCAGGCTTTTGCAGATACGCTAACCCCGGGCAGGTACGGCATTTTCCAGAAGTAGTTTACGAACACACACAAGGATGATGAGAAAATGACAACTCAAGTTACCCGGCCGGCCATCCCGATTTCTGAATTCCCCGCACGTTGGAAAAGAGTGCAAGCCGTCATGGCCGCGAAGGATCTTGATTTTCTGGTGGCCTATGCTGATGACCGGGCCACCTTTGGAGCGGCCCATGCCCGCTGGCTGGCAAACTTTCCGGTCCATTTTGAGCCGGTCTGCATTCTAATGCCCCGGCAGGGCAATCCGGTCATGCTGGTCGGCCCGGAAAGCGACCAGTATGCGCTGCTGATCGGCCAAATACCGGATGTGCGCGTCATGCGCGAATTCACGCACCCGGACGAAGATTATCCCTATGCCAGGATTCAAAGCCTGGGCGAGATCATGAACGAGATTGGGCAGGATCTCCAAGCCATTCGAAGAGTGGGGCTGGCCGGACGCGGGTTGATCGGTAGTGACCTGATGAGCGCCTGGCAGGCTGCCTTGCCCAACCTGGCCTGGGTGGATATGGAGAACAGCCTGTGTGAGCTCCGATCTCAAAAATCCCCGGCCGAAATTGAAGTGATCCGCCACGCATACAAAATCGCCGAAGCTGGTTTTCAGGCGGGTGTGGACAAGATTCGCGCGGGGGTGACAGAACGCGAGGTGGCCGCCGAAATTGAGGCAGCCATGCGCCGGGCTGGCGCAGAGGGCACCGGAATTGACACGATTGTCGCTTCGGGGCCAAATTCCCGGCCGATCCTGGCGCGCTCAACCTTCCGGCAGATTGAGGCGAATGACCTGGTCATCCTGACGATCGCTCCGCGCTATGAGGGCTACCATGCCGCCATCGGACGGGTCGTACTGGTTGGGAACCCGGATCCTGAGATCAGGCGCGCCCTGGATATCGCCATCCTGGCCCAGCAAGCCTGCGCCAAGGAGCTGCGCGCCGGCATTGAAGGACGCGCGGTGGAGGCGATTGGCCGGCAGGTGGTTGCTTCTGGTAATTTGGGCCAATATTTTCTCTATTCAGGCGTGCACAGCCTGGGGGTGATTGAATTTGAAGCGCCCATCTTTGGGCCAAGCAGCCCGGCCGAATTGAAAAAAGACATGATCATTTCGATTGATATTCCCATGTTCAACGCCCCCTGGGGCGGTCTGAGAATTGAGAATGGTTACCTGATCACCGAGACCGGCGCAGAGCCCCTGCACCAGACTCCTTACCATATCCAAAAATAAACGCATCTATTCGCAAATATCCAGGGTAACCCATGCCCCTGCCCCGAAAAACGGGATAGGGGGTGAAAGAGCCTTTTTTGCGGGGCAAAGCAGCGATTTTTAATCGCCCGAGCAGCAGGACCAGGATGGTTCAGTGCCAAAACGAAGAGCTCGTGGGGTAATACCAACAAACAGGTGCTTTCCAGGGTCAGTCACCTGCCAGCAGAACGACAAAATCTTGATTGTTTCGCCTTAAATAAAAAAGACAGGGACATGCTTTTGGAGCAGGTTCCCTGTCTTCTGGTTTAAAAATGTGGATTAATCTCCAGGTTGAAGCTCAACATTGGTCTGGATCATTTCGACCGGGCTAGATTTGGAGCGGAAGATGGCCCAGACAGTGGCAGCCAGCAGGCAGAAGGCGATGATAGCCACCGTGAAATTGATCGAACCATTTGCCTGTACCAATGGATACTTGACGATGATCGGCGCGGCCAGGAGTGAAACCAGGTTGCCAACTTTGATCATCGGGTTCAAGGCCGGTCCGGCGGTATCCTTCATCGGGTCACCAACGGTATCGCCGACCACACTGGCTTTGTGACGTTCGGAACCCTTGCCAGTATTTTGCATTAAGTTGCGCGGCTCATCTTCAATTGATTTTTTGGCATTGTCCCAGGCTCCGCCGGCGTTGGAAAGGAATACCGCCAATAGCTGCCCGGAGAGGATGATCCCAACCAGGAAACCACCCAAGGCTTCCACCTGTAATACCAAACCCACCACCAGGGGCATCAGAATGGAGATGGTTGCCAAAGGAATAAGTTCCTTCTGAGCCGAAGCGGTGGAAATGGCCACCACGCTGGCGTAATCTGGTTTGCGGGTACCTTCCATGATGCCCGGGATTCTAAATTGGCGACGAACTTCTTCTACAATCTGCCCGGCAGCACGGCTGACAGCCCGGATGGAGAGCGAAGAGAACAACCAGGGCAGCGCACCACCCAATAGCAAACCAATGAACACGCGCGTATCTGAAACCCGGATGGAATCCATCACGACCAGGCCCAGCTGAGACTGAACGCGACCCACATCGGTAATATATGAAGCAAACAACGAGACCGCAGCAATCACAGCTGAAGCGATTGCAACACCCTTGGTAATGGCCTTGGTGGTATTTCCAACAGCATCCAGGTCAGCCATAATCCGGCGCGCCTTTATGGTGACCGCATCGGTCAACCCTTGCCAGGCCATTTCGCCAATGCCATTGGCGTTATCAGAAATTGGACCGTATGAATCCATGGCGACGTTATTGCCGGTATGGCTGAGCATGCCGATCCCGATCATGGCGATGGCATAAAGCACATACACCGAGCCATCTGCGTTGTAGAGCAGCAAGCCCATCATAAAGCTGATCACGATCACCACCAACGCCCAAACACTTGATTCCATGCCGACCGAAAGACCGGATAGGATGGTTGTGGCTGGACCAGTATTGGTGGATGCAACGATTTCTTTGACGGGTGATTTTTTGGTGGATGTGAAATAGGATGTCAGCGGATTGAAAGCTACTGCCATGCCCACGCCCACAGCCGTCAGAGCTGCAAAGCGCCAATCGTGCGCATACGTTAGGGCAAGCACAATCGAAACCAGGACGGTGAACACGCTCGAAACTTCGTAAGAACGGAACATCGATTCTTCTGCATCGTGCGAGCGCAAAAATTTGATCGGGAATTTCTCCCAAATCGGAACCGTAAAAGTACCGATGATGGATGAGATCACACCCACGGCGCGGATGATCAATGGGTAGACGATCCACTTGAGATCGCCGGTGATGGCAACCAGCGCCAATCCCAGGATCAGACCAGATACGATCGTGACTTCATACGATTCGAAAATGTCCGCGGCCATGCCGGCGCAATCACCAACGTTGTCGCCCACCAGATCTGCGATAACGGCGGCGTTACGGGGGTCATCCTCGGGAATGTCTTTCTCGACCTTGCCAACCAGGTCAGCGCCAACGTCGGCTGCCTTGGTATAAATACCGCCGCCCACCCGCATGAAGAGTGCCAGCAGGGTGCCGCCAAACCCAAAACCGAGCAAGGTATCTGGAGCGGCCTTGCCAAAAATAATGAAAATGATGGTCCCACCAAGCAGACCCAGGCCATCTGTCAGCATCCCGGTATAAGTGCCAGCATAATATGCGATCGAAAGGGCTTCATTAAAGCCACGCCGAGAGGCGGAAGCCACGCGCACATTGGCTTGCACAGCCATACGCATGCCCCACTGCCCGACGATCAAGGAAAAGGAGGCACCCATGATGAAGGCAATCGTTCGCCCAATGGCGATAATCAGGATAATACCCTGCTCGCCAAAGGCTTTAAACTCAGCGCGGGCTTCCAGGCTGGGCGGAACAACATAAACGCTAAGGAACATGACCACCGTGAGCACACAGATCACCGGGAAGATGGTCTTTAGCTGTTGCCTAAGGTAAGAGTCTGCGCCAACGCGGATGGCGTTCCAGACTTCCTGCATCTTCTCGGTACCCATGTCTTTCTTGAGAACAGTGCTGCGCAGCCACCAGGCATAAGCCAGGCTGAGAAATGCAGAAGCCAAAACCAGGACCATGGCAATCTGTTCAAAACTATTCAAGCCATGCCGACTACCTAACCATAGAATATCCATACTACCTCCGAACAAGTTGATATTTTTTAAATCCAACCGCAAGCAGCGGCTGAACATAAAAGTCATGAAATAAGCAATCCTTGACCATCACAGCCTTTTCTCCCACCCCGAAGGTAACGGGGTAGGCAAGGATGCGCTCAGATGCGCCATGTGATTTTTCGCGTTTTTTTGGGGAATCCTGCCGGTAAATACAGTCAGGGTTCGAATGACCCTGGCGATGATGATTACGCTGTTTCCCTTACGCTAAACTGTCACGATCTACTATTAAAAGCTGGGATAGTATACATAACAAAGTCAGGGGCGTCCAACATTGTATTCTTATCTCTAATTCTGGACCATATAAGCAAAAGTTATAGAAAAACCAGCTGCATGCTAGCTTATTTCGGTAAGACCCCATTCAAAAACAGCAGGGTGATCCGTACCAAAAGGCGGATTGCTGTGCCGGCCAGGGAACCTGAAGCATGCAGAGCAATCAAACTGGCCATGGTTCTGGTCGCTCGCGGTCCTTGCGGTTGGGGGTTTGTTGACCAGATGGCAGATTAAACGGCACAGGCTGCCTTTTGGCAGCCTGTGTGTGAGTGAGATGATCAGGATTTCAGGTCGATCATGCTGCCCGGGTTCAGGAAACCCTTATCCTGGAGTTTGCTCAATAAACTGGTTGTGTTGTCCGTGGACAGATTTGTCAGATCAAACTGACTCAAAATATCTTGCAGTGATTTCAATGAGGAAAGATTGATTTTCGATCTTCCAGCGCTGCCAGCAGCCGCTGACTGGGCATCCTGCGGCCGGCCTTTTTCGCGCAGATCATCCGCATCAAAACCAGCGGCTTCTATGACTTCCTTCATACCACGCGTGGGCTTGATACCCGCATCCCGGAATGATTGGAAAATGGCCTTTGCATCCGTAATGGAGACGTTGGCCGGATCATATTCAGAGAGTATCTGCTGAACCTGGGTCTTTTGCGCATCCGTCAACGGCGCAGAGCGGTGCTGCCGGCCGGGTCCCAGCATTGGGCCCATTCCTTGAATTTGATCTACCATGGAACCACCTTCCTTTTGCCTTTTTGAATTTGAGTGATTTATTGATCCAAGTGTAGCAAAAGAATATGTGTAGATTGTTCAGATTGGCTAAAAAGTGGATAAAGAAAAAGTTAATTCGAGGTAAAAGGGAAAGGGAAGCTGTATTTACCCGAATGTTTGTTGGGTAAGGAGGAAATCCCATTTTTCAACCCAGGGGTTGAGAGAGCCCATGGTAGTTTTCAAGGAAAGATTTTTTCAGCAGTGGGCAGTGCTTCCCCGCCCGGTATGACCCGTGTAGGAGGCAGCATAAACAGGATGATTACCACCAGGAACCAGATAAATATTTCGTTTTCAAAAAAATAACTCAAACTTAAATTGATAAATAAAACATGGATCAGGATGAAAAATGGGAAAAACGATGTCAGGTCTCGCCCTTGAAGCGCAAATTTTATCGCGCGCCAAAAACCGATTGCCAGGACAGCCAGCAGCAGGAACAAGCCGACAACGCCCAGCCCCAATAGAATATCCATATAACCATTATCCGAAACGCGAACAGGATATGGCCAGCCTACGACAGCTTGAACAGACTGCATCATTCCTTTCTGGTGCCAAAAAGCCCCAAACCCATATCCAAAGAAAGGCCGCTCTGCTATATACGTTTTCAATAGATACTGCCATAAGGGCACCCGACCAGTCATAGTGGCGGAGCGATTGAACAGCCCGAAGAACAACTTCAGATTCGTTAAAATAAATATTCCGCCAAGCACCAATACTCCACCAACCCACCAGTAAGCCCGGCGAGGCACAAGGTGGCCCCACTTTAGCCATAATAGCACCAGGATAAACAGCCCCGTTTGGATGACAAATACGATCAAGCCTGAGGCTGAGTCGCTTAATATCGCCAGCGCGCCACAAACCACAAGCATAATAGCCGCAATAATTTTCTCGATACGGCCATACTGCTCACGTGAAGAGAAAATAATTACCAAGTAGGCAACATAACCGAGAGCCATCGTTGCCCCAAGGTAAATCTTATGCCAAAATATCCCATGCCAGAGACCGGCATACGGCCCTTCGAAACTCATGGCCAACTGCGGGAAAAATACTCCAAGAAACAAGCTTGCTAATGCAAACACACCGACTGTCAAAGCAAGAAAGATCACCAGGTTACGGGTAGATAATCGTAGACCCAAATATGCAGCAATAAAGCTAACGAACAGGGTCAAAAAGGCTCGGTAGATTGTTGTGACCAGGGTCACCGTCCAGATCAACGATAAAAGCGCGAAAACAATAAAGCCTGCAAGTACCCAATTTTTTCGCCATGCTAAAAGCAAGTCCTTCTCGCCCTTTTCCAGGCGGAGAAGCCAGACCAGGACCAAACCAATCACCACAGTGATCTTGAGTTGCAGTTCAGGCGAACCGCTATATTTTCCGTATGTATAAAACCAGGCATAAATCGTGATGTGAGTCAAATAAGCCATCAAGACAAGAAAGACCACATCAATCGGTTTGAGAATATTTCTACGCATCATTATGTCCTTCTTTCTCCAAATCAATACGAGCCTCTACCAATAAGGACCACCCAGACAGTCCGAACGATAATTTGAATGTCCAACCAGATGGAGTAATTCTGGATATAGTACAGGTCAAACTCGGTATGCAGGTGCATCGGGCGATCACTGCGCCCATTGACCTGCCACCAACCGGT
>CAINXK010000248.1 GCA_903854805.1 uncultured Anaerolineae bacterium | reverse complement strand
TTAGATTACCATGCGCAGCGCAGCAAAAATTAGCATGGCAAATAGCAAAACTGATGAGCCGTGAGTAAATACCAAACACCGATAGAACAAAAACAACCACATCCCCAATCGCACCAATGGCTTCAGAAAGAATACTTACCTCATGCTGTGTCGCTGTTCAAAAGAACTCTATCCAGAACAGAATAATTTTTAAGGGGAAACGCACTCATTTCCTGGATGGATAAGCTCATTCGATCAACCGTTCTGGGCAACCCGCTTATATTTTTTAGGTGCGAGATCCACCGAAAAACGGGCAAAACTTCTCTTCCTTTTTGGGGAAGTATCCTGGCCACCAGACTTACTATGAATAAATACAAAAAATAACTGACTTATCGTGAAAATTACAGAAACAACCTGTCCTTCCCGGGTTACAAAGTACAATAAGACTGAATTTTTATCGCAGGAGACGAGCATCAATATGACATCAACCAAGCGAATTGCGGTACTGACCAGCGGAGGTGACGCCCAGGGCATGAATGCAGCCGTCAGGGCAGTTGTTCGTACCGGTATAGACAAAGGCGCAGAGGTGTACGCTATTTATGAAGGCTACCAGGGCCTGGTGGATGGCGGTGAACGCATCCGTAAACTGGATTGGAATGAGGTAGCCGGCATTTTGCAGCGAGGCGGCACCATCATCGGCACAGCGCGCAGTGACGAATTCAGGACGCGTAATGGACGGCGCAAATCTGCCCTCAATCTCATTCAGCTGGGGATCGATGGTTTGATCGTTATCGGCGGCGATGGGTCACTGACCGGGGCACATATCTTCAGGCAGGAATGGCCTACCCTGGTAACTGAACTTGTCGAAGCAGGCTCCATCGATGCGGAAGTCGCAGCTGCACATCCAGCGCTGTTAATCGTTGGATTGGTAGGTACCATCGATAACGACTTTTATGGCACCGATATGACCATCGGCACAGACAGCGCACTGCACCGCATCACCGAAGCCATCGATGCCATTTCCAGCACAGCCGCCAGCCACCAACGGACCTTCATCGTCAAGGTAATGGGCCGCAATTGCGGTTACCTAGCGCTTTATGGCGCCCTGGCTACCGGCGCAGACTGGGTTCTAATTCCTGAATCACCGCCAGATGTGGACAATTGGCAAGATGTGATGGTGGAACGCTTGAAAGCCGGCACTAAGGCCGGAAGACGCGACCATATTGTTGTTCTGGCTGAGGGCGCACGCGACCGGGATGGAAACTATATTGGCAGCTCAGATGTTCAACGCTTGTTGGAGGAACGTCTCGGCGAGGAAGTTCGCGTTACGGCTCTGGGACACGTCCAGCGCGGCGGCAGACCCAGCGCTTATGATCGCAACCTGGCGACCCAACTTGGCTACGATGCGGTTGTCACCATTCTAAAAGCAAAAACAACTGATGAGCCACTCTTGGTTGGGATGCGCGCAAACCGGATTGTGCACTACCCGCTGATGGATTGCGTTACAAAAACCAGAGCGATTGCCGACGCCATCAATGCCCGGGATTATGAAAAAGCCATTGAACTGCGCAGCACCAGTTTCAAGGAGGCTTTCAATACCCTCAAAACCATGGTGCGTGCCCTGCCCCATCCTCCAGAAGCACACCAGAAACGTTTGAGAATCGCAGTACTGAATGCAGGCGCCCCCGCCGCTGGTATGAACACCGCCGGACGTACAGCCATCAGATTAGGACTGGACCAGGGACACATCATGCTGGGAATCGGGAACGGTTTTGATGGCATGGTCAAAAACCAGGTTCGCGAACTGAACTGGATGAGCGTCTCTGGCTGGGCCTCGCAAGGCGGTTCTGTATTGGGTACTAGCCGGAAAGTTCCGCAAGGCAGCGACTTGTATTCGATCGCGCGTACCATTGAAGATAATCACATCGACGCTCTGTTAGTCATTGGCGGTTGGACCGGATATGAGGCGGTCTATACCATGACCAATGAACGCAGCAATTTCCCGGCATTTAATATTCCGCTGGTATGTCTACCAGCTTCGATCAGTAACAACCTGCCCGGTTCAGAATTCAGCATCGGCGCGGACACGGCTCTCAATAATATTGTGGACGCAGTTGACAAGATCAAACAATCTGCGGTGGCAGCGCGACGCTGTTTCGTCGTGGAAGTAATGGGCCATTCTTGCGGCTACCTGGCCCTGATGAGCGGGATGGCGACCGGTGCGGAACGCGTCTACATCAACGAAGAAGGCGTCACACTTAAAGACCTGGCAAACGATATCGAAATTCTCAACCGTGGCTTCGACGCCGGCAAACGGCTGGGACTATTTATTCGTGCCGAAAACGCCAATGCCATTTACACCACCAACTTCATCTGCTCCCTTTTTGAAGAAGAAGGTCGCTCTGTATTTGATGTCCGCCCGGCAGTCCTGGGGCATCTGCAACAAGGCGGCGATCCTTCACCCTTCGACCGTATCCAGGCTTCGCGCCTGGCACGCCTGTGCCTGGAATACCTGATCAACGAATGTGAAAAGCACACGACCAACAACGCCTTTATTGGTTTGCAGAATGGCAAGATTTCATTCCATGATATGCGCGATTTTGAACGCATGGTGGACATCGTCCACCAGCGCCCAAAAGAACAGTGGTGGATGCAATTAAAAACCATCACCAACCTGATGGCCAAGCTGGCGCCCACGCCATAAACCGGCAAGAAACCTTATTCGTATGAGTCTCGTATGTCAGCCTATCAACCCAGATCCTTTTTTTGTTTCAGGCTGATTCAGGAGTAGCGATATGCCCAGATTTCATCATCGTGGCCCAGGGTTTGCTCGCCGAGGACGCCCCCTGAAGGGCGCGTTCTGGCTGATCGCACTGGGAGTGTTTTTCTTTTCAGGTCTATTCCGCACAGGATCCGGATCAATCTCGTTTTGGCCAGGTATCCTGATTTTGATCGGGATCAGCATGGTGATTTCATCTATCTGGAAAGATTCTCAGGTTCCAGCACCGCCAGCATACCCTGAACCTGGTCTGGACCGCCCGGCGTCGGCGCCCAGGCCCAATCCTTTGCCGCCATTCGTCACCCATCCCACGCCCGCGCCTGCCAACAGCCCGCCACGAACTGACCTGCTTCCATCCACCTGCCCACACTGTGGAGCGCCTGTACGGTCAAATGAAATCAAGTGGACTGGCGCCCATTTTGCAAGCTGCGCATATTGCGGCTCAAATGTTGTAGATGGAAAAAATAATCATCCCGCCCAACCCGGGTAAACAACTATCGTCCAAAAGCGACATCTGCACTCACAACCCGCAGTAGTCGTTTTTAATATCCATCAATCCATCAACAAACCATCCGCACGGATACCAACATTTCAAATATTATGGTTAAATCAATCTCATGGACAGCAAAACTCTACAAGTACTCGAATATCCGAAAATATTAGAACGCCTGGCTGCCAACTGTGATTTTTCAGCCTCGGCAGCGCTGGCCCGTTCACTTGAACCGACCATCTCATATGACACAGCCCTGTTGCGCCTGCAGGAAACCAGCGAGGCCCGGCGTCTGATCTCCGTTCAAGATATCAGCATTGGCGGTGCACATGATGTCCGTGCAAAGGTAGAACTGGCCCGGCGCGGTGGCGTGCTGGATACAGTCGATTTATTGGACATCAAATACACGTTGATCTCCTGCCGCGAGCTAAAGCGCAGCCTGCTTGGCAAAAACGCGGAACCAAACAGCCCATTTCATTCACCATTACCAGCGTCTGAGCCAAAAGCCATCCAAAACCAGCGCAGGAAACTGGCAAAAGAAGCCCGGGACGGATCTGTACCGCGCCCTGATCACCCTTACCCGCACCTGGCTGAACTTGCACTTGCACTGCCAGTGCCCGCCGGCATAGTTGACGCCATTACGCGCACCATCTCGGATAAGGGTGAAGTATTGGACTCCGCCTCGCCCAGGCTTGGCGCGATCCGGGCCGAAATTCGAGTAGCGCGCGAACGCTTGATGAGCCGCCTACAACGCTACTTAGGTGACGGAAAGACGTCCCAAATGTTACAAGACACGATCATCACCCAGCGTGATGGTCGCTATGTTATTCCGCTACGCGCCGAGTTCAAAGGGCAGATCAAGTCGATCGTCCACGACCAATCTTCGAGCGGCGCGACGTTATTTATCGAACCAATCGCGGTCGTTGAGTTGAACAACAAGATGCGCGAAGTGGAACTGGCCGAACGCGACGAAATCCGCCGGGTACTTGCAGAAATTTCAGCACTGGTAGGCCTACAGGGCAGCGACATCATCGCCGGGGTCGAAGCACTGGCCAGCATTGACCTGGCATTTGCTAAAGCGAAATATGCCGAAGAGATCCGCGCCAGCGAACCGATCCTCCACCGCGCGCCAGCTCCGGCCTCCCGTCCGCAATCAAGTGATCCCAATCTCGCAGCTTCCGTCCCGTCAACCCCATCCCCTGTCATCCGGCTATTAAGAGCACGCCACCCACTGATTGACCCGGCCTTTGTAGTCGCCAACGACATTGATCTGGCCAGCGGCACTCGCGCTGTCGTCATTACCGGGCCTAACACCGGTGGCAAAACCGTCTCACTCAAAACTGTCGGCCTGCTGGTGGTCATGGCTCAAAGTGGCCTGCATATTCCCGCTCAGAGCGGCTCGGAACTTTCAATGTTTCACGATGTATTCGCCGATATTGGCGATGAACAATCGATCGAACAATCCCTCAGTACATTCAGCGGTCACATCACCAACATCATCCGCATTCTGAAAAAAATCGACTCGCGCGCGCTGGTCATCCTGGATGAACTGGGCGCCGGAACTGATCCACAAGAGGGTGCCGCCCTGGCTCGCGCCATTCTCAGCCACCTGTTGGAGCGCGGTGCCAGCACCTTTGTCGCGACGCACTACCCGGAGTTAAAAGCTTTCGCCCACAGCGCCGAAGGCGTAGTGAACGCTTCGCTCGAATTTGACGTGGCAACTTTACGCCCCACCTACCGTCTGACTATCGGTCTACCGGGGCGTTCAAACGCCCTGGCAATTGCCGCACGGCTGGGTCTATCTGAAAGCATTATTGCAGATGCGCGCAACGAGGTCAACCCGGATGAACTGCGGGCCGACCGGCTGCTGGACGATATCCGCAAAGAACGCAATCGATCCAGCCGCGAACGCGAAAAAGCCGAAAAAGCTCGCCAGCGCACCGATGATATTAACAATGAACTCGCCCAACGCCTTGAAAAGATCGAAGACGAGCGCCGCGAGGTGATTGCAAAAGCCAAAGCTGAAGCCGAACTGGAAGTGGAAGTGCTCAAGCGCAGTATTGGACGGCTTAAAGCCGATTTGAAAAAAATGCGCCAGCCGCTGGATGCACTCGAAAAACTTGAAACAAAAGTTGAAATGATTGAGGAAAAAACCCAGGTTCCAGTCGAACGCCAGGTCCCAAAAGTTGAAGCGCGACCCAGCCCCTCAAGCGGCGTACTGAAATTGGGAGAAAAGGTGATTGTCCGCACCCTGGGTAGTGAAGGAATTGTAACTGCCCTATCAGAAGGCGAAGCCGAAGTACAGGTAGGCAGCCTGCGAATTCGCGCCAAACTGGGCGACATCCAGAGGAAATCGGATGCACTGGAAAATCAAGCGGCCGAAGAAATCGGAAAAATTGTTTCCGGTCGTACACGCCGCATCCGGCAAATGGCCGAGAACATGTCTGTGGCTACAACATCATATGCTGCGGCGGCTCTGAGCATGGCCACGCCCAGCATGGAACTGGATCTGCGAGGGCAGCGCGCTGAGGACGCCTTGTTGATGCTGGATAACTACCTGGATAAAGCCTACCTGGCCGGCATGCCTTTTGTACGTATCATTCACGGTAAGGGCACCGGAAAACTGCGCCAGGAAGTGCGAGCAGCACTTAAAGAGCACACCCAGGTGGCATCCTTCGAAGAAGGCCATCCCAACGAAGGTGGCGATGGCGTAACTGTGGCGAAAATTGTAAAAGATTGAAGATAAAAAATGAAAAAGCGCTGTGGCGAAAGTTATTCTGCCATGGCGCTTTTTCATTTACATTCACCAAAGAACCTTTATCTTTTGGGTGATAAAGCAAGTTGCAGGAATTGTGCCAGATTATTTTGAAACAAGTAGAGTATGATTTTGGCAGCAGGAAGATTGAGAAAGTCGTGCCAAAAACGGAGTATGAGGTGCTGTTCAGGTTGATGTATCGTTCGGCTGAAAACTGTGAGCTGTTACAAATCGCAATAATATGATTTGAGAATTACTTCGTTCGCAATATGCTAAGATACGTATACGAGCGGGATCTACTTTGCCTACGAATACCTGGTATCGCGAGCCACTTACCAATGATCCATCAAAAATTCCTACAAGCCGCTCCTAAGGATCTGATCGGTTTGCCTCTGGCCATAGCTACACCTGATTTGGCAGAGTTCTTTTTGAGCTTAATAACTGATGTTACGCAGCCTAGAGAGCTTGCAGCTCATCGAAAGCCACACGAATAACTTTGAGGTATAACTGCGCCCCAAAGCAAAATGATTGAGCTGTCGCTTAATTGACAGGCACTCCAATTTGAAAAAGGCGTACAAAACGTCAAAGACATAGCTATTTTGGGTGACGACCCGGCGAACAGGTGCCTCACCCAAGGCTGCATTTTGTTTGAGTGATTTATGGAAGACTTCCACCGGCCATCGTTTTTGATAGGTCGCTAGAATTTGTCCTCGTTTCACCGTTGTATCACTGCAAGCAAGATAAAGGATTCCTGTGCTGCCATCTTTATTCGTAAAAATCTGGCGCACAATGCTCATAGGAAAAGGCACGTCTTTGAGCCAGCCTACAAACAACGTCTCTTCTTGCCATGGCAATTCATCAATCGGAGTGAAACGATTGGCTTGATAATCTTCTTCGCTCACGGCTGCCAGCCGATTACTCTTGAGAGCGCAAATAAAATCTTTCACCAAGTCTTTTTTGATGTAACACATGTTTTCTTTCGATGAAAACCAGCCAGCACATCACTTCGTTTTCATCGGTATACGGTTTTTCTTGGATCGTGTCGTCAAAAATCAGAACAGCATCGTCCTATTCCACTTCGCGCACTGTCGGTTTCACGAGTATCCATAAATCTTTTGATGTGAGTTCTTCTGCCGACAGAAAGCGTGTGATTTAGTCCTGAGTAACATGTCCTTCAACCATTCGTGAAAGACCAGTTGCTGTTACATAGCCAAATGTGCTGAGCAAATAATCTGTATACAGTTCCAAATGTTGTTTGTTCATGCACGAATCTTACTCTGATTTCGCGCCTTGTGCGCGACATCAGTTAATAAATCTTTTCTTCACTGGGTAAATAATACATCGCTAATAGCTCAACATTCCGTATATCGAAAACCGCTCGAAATGTTACGCTCTGCGGGCTCTATCCCAGACGGCCCTAACTCTTGAACGACCAAGCCCTGCGGATAAAGCGGCATATGGAGAGATGAGAGCATACCTGCCTGATTACAGCGACGCCTTTCATCAGGTGGTTCTGGCGCATATCTCTGTCGAACAAATGAACACAATAAAATCGAACACCTGACAATCAAAGATTTAGGCCAGGCGATCCAGTACTAGCCTGGATGCCATTTCCAGGGTCAATTCAGTACGCGCAGGTTGTTCCTTTACACACCCAGACTCGCTGGCCTTGCCTGTGCGCTTACCTGTTCAAACTTTATATTCCGGGTGAACAGCACTAGTACAAGGGAATCTGATGCTATTTAGCATGTTTCTTGATTACTGATAGCCACTTTCGATTTAATCCGGCAGATTGCATGTTCAATAATAGTTATCAGGATAATTATGGCAATGGGCAACAAGGGTGTGCTGAAACGTGGGGAATATCCAGTAGGGCGGACAAAAATATACACGGAAAAAAAACTCAGGAGAATAATGCTCCAACGCAAATCCAGGTTTTGAAGAAACCTCGGGCGAAATACACCCGCAAAAAGACCGATCAGGGTGCCTGATATAAGAACCGATGTAGTCAAGATCATTAACAATGGAAATAAAGTAAAACTAGAATAGAGTTCTTCCAAGTTACCACCAGATACAATCCGCTGCCAGCCTTCAATGACTGAATATATCGAACTCTGTCGCGTGTCACGCGCATTTAACATATAGTTTGGGGTCATGAAAAAATAGAACGCTATGACCGATAAACTTGGAAGGATCACAACAAATGCATAAAGAACGGAACGCCTCCAGTGTTGGCCGAACCAATCGAACACATTTTTCCAAACAGTGTCAACTGTTCCAACAAACGGGTTGTAATATAGAAGGAGTGCTGCAATTGCTGGACCGACATATTCTAAGTGTAACAAAGTAGTAACCACAGCCGCGACGACCAACCAACCCGGCTGGCGATTCTGGGCAAACCAAAACACCAGTAATAGAAATAGGGTAGCCAATGGCTCAATCAAACCAAATTGAAAATATAAAAAAGAAAACGACCCGAAAATAATGACGGTAAATATCCAGGCTGCCCAATAAGCCAGGATAGGCCTACAACCTGCTTTGATGAGCAACTTTATTAAAACAATGCCGCTCAACACACAACACCACGCATTAATATACATTTGGGCAGCTGATGATTGCCCGAATATAAAATGTAAGGCGCCAACTATATATGGAAACAGTACTTTATAAGCCCGAGGTGGGCTACTTAATAATAACAAGTCATTATTTAGGAAGATATTCCTCGCAAAATTTTGGTATTCAAATGGATCATCATTTTGGCTAAAAACAGTAGTTTCTCCCAATAATTGAATATTTAATACCATAAATGTTATCAGAATAATAAATCCAACTGAAAATAAATACTTAATTTCTGGATATTCAAATTTAGCTGGGTTGAATTTATGCTCAAGCAACACAGCAACCCCCGCCAATAAGATAAATGTAATAATTGGCAACGTAAGAATAATAACTTCGAGGGAAAGCACTTTATACGGAGTGGTCACTTTGAAAGCTTTTCCAAGAATTTTCGGTATGAGGAAAAGCATTGAACTGCTAGAAAAAATAAATAGACCTGTAATAGTTATCCGATTTTTCTGATAAAGTTTGATTATTCCTTGGGACAAACCTACGCCGAGTAGTGTAATCATGAACAGGTTGACGCAAAAAACCAGCCATTTTGCTATGAATAAAGCCTGTGAAGATAAATGAACAGAACTCTTGGTTGTCCAGACTCGATTAGATTGAAATAAATCAAGCTGGGTACCATCTTGGCGCACGAGAACTGGGATGAGAGTGTACCGGTATGTGTTATGGAAAACAAAAGTACCCGATATTTGAAAGTCTGAAATGGCTGGAATATCAGGGAAAACAATTTCATCCATCGAATCAACATGATCCAAAACCAGCAATGGGTAGATACGCCCATCATTGTTATCGGTAATATGAGCTTCGCCTTTTTGCAACCCTTCGGCCAGGAATAAGATTTTCTCTCCCTTTTCCAGTACGCCTCTCCCTTGAAGCGTCACGCCAATTGGCGGGAAATTGCCAAGAATATTGTCAAGGGTTGACTGTGTTAGCAATGAAAATGGAAACTGCCTGGTGTTTTCATATGGTGACTTCATAATTTGGGTTACAGTGGGATGTAATATAGATGCATAATTTTTATCCCATTTTCCCGCCGCCAAATTCTGCGGATTCTCATATAACCGAACATTTAACCCACTCTCAGGAATAATAACAGCGACCAACAGCTTCAAACCAAGAATCACAGCAATAATAATGAGAACACGCCGGTTTGAAAAGAAAAGCCAGTTAATACCCACCAATAGGGGGATGATTAGTACAGCAAGAATGAATTCAAGCGGATTTTCCAAAGGTATTCCATCAAGGCTTGAGTAGAGTCTGGACGGAACCAATAGAAATACATATACAAGCACGCATCCAACCGCGGCCAATCGTTTTTGATTGTTATCTGTACCAGGTACAGGTCGATTTTTTAATTCGTGAACACCTGAAAAAAATAAGATGAATTCGAGGCAGATAACCAATAAACAGAGAAGTAAAGCATAGATTTGAGAGATTTTATCTGCACTGATAATGTCAAGAGAAAGAAATCCTGCTATCCCCACTGGAAAAAGAATCAAGATAAGGTGAATCCAAAAATATCGAAAGGCTTTCTCAAAAAACTCTCGCAATTCGGGGTTATATCGAAGCCATGCCAGCACAGTAAAAGCCGCCCCAGCTAGCACGATAGCCAAAACAACGATTATGATTCTAAAACGCTGAAACGTTACATTACCAGGGACACTCTGTACAAACAATGGGGCAAAAGCTATAAAAAAAGAGACTACCAAAAGCTGAATTCCGGCCAACAAAAAGAATAAGTCAACACGCTTGCTCTGAAAAAAACTGCGCATTTTGAATATCACCTTACTTTCCCCATATTTTTGCAAACTGCAAAATCCTCCGCCGGATGTAAAACATGCCAGGATCGGAGATTGGGCGTTGTTTTTTGATCAAATCCATAGCTGATTCAGGCGAATACCCCTGCGCAATTAAAATCGCGGCGCCCATGGCCACACTGCGGTGACGCCCCCTTGCACAGTGGGAATAGACTTTTCCGCCAGCGTGAATAGTGTCCAGCGCCAGGTGTGTGCCTGTCAATAATTTACGGAGCGAGATCAGGAAAATCGGGCTATCAATTGAACGCAGCCAGAGAAAACTAAGTGCATCCGGATGAACATCCGGGTGTGGTCCGCGCGCAAAGCGCATATTGATCACCAGCCGCACCCCCAATTCACGCAAATAGTCATAATCCTGTGCGACAGGAGTGGTTCCAATAAACAGGTCATTTGTGATTTGGGAAAATTCCATACGTCAATATTATCACGGTAGAATTCCAGCCTGTTAATCAATTTGATCAAGTGCTCGATCAGCTTCCCCACCTTTTTTGTGTTAAACTTTGGGAAGTCTCAGTCACTGCCAGGATCATCCCGGTTATGGACGGGGCAAAATTTTCCCAAAGGATTCAAGCCTATGCCCTACCGTGGACTTCTGGATAAATATGGCGCGCTACTCAGCCTGCCTGCACATACCCAACCCGTCAGCTTGCTGGAGGGCAACACACCTTTAATACCGGCTGAAAAATTGTCGGGCCACCTGGGCGGCGACTTTGAGCTTTATGTCAAATACGAGGGGCTAAACCCTACCGGTTCCTTCAAAGATCGCGGCATGACCGCCGCCGTCAGTGAGGCGCTCGGGCGCGGCGCGAAAACCGTCATCTGTGCCAGCACTGGCAACACCGCAGCTTCCGCCGCTGCCTACGCATCGCGCGCCGGCCTTAAATCAATCGTCTTGATCCCTCAAGGAAAGGTGGCTGCCGGAAAACTGGCCGGGGCAATTGCATATGGCGCCCAGGTCATTCAGATCGATGGCTCATTTGACGATGCACTGACCATGGTTGTGAAAATTTCAGATAAACACCCCATCTGCCTGGTCAATTCCATCAACCCTTACCGGATTGAAGGCCAAAAGACCGGGGCTTTTGAAATTTGCGATGTGCTGGAACACGCGCCGGACTGGCTGTGCCTGCCAGTCGGCAATGCCGGGAACATCACCGCTTACTGGGCAGGCTTCAAACAATATGACAGCCTGCACGCCACCGGCTTACCACAGATCCTGGGAGTACAGGCCGCCGGGGCAGCGCCCCTGGTGCTCGGCTACCCGGTTGAAAACCCTGAAACCGTGGCTACCGCCATCCGGATTGGTAAACCCGCGCGAGGCGAACAAGCTCTTGAAGCCGCAGACCAATCCAAGGGCAGGATCATCGCGGTCAGTGATGATGAAATCATAGCCATGCAAAGATTACTCGCCAGACTGGAAGGCATCTGGGTCGAGCCAGCCTCGGCGGCAGGTCTGGCCG
>CAINXK010000247.1 GCA_903854805.1 uncultured Anaerolineae bacterium | reverse complement strand
TTTCTGTGGCTTCAACTGATTCAACCTTATGTCCGACAAGGATCTTGATCCCGCGCTTTTTTAAGGCTTTGTCCAATTCGACGCTTACTTCCTCATCTTCCATTGGGACGATTCGCGGCAGCATCTCGACGATGGTTACATCCACGCCATAGGAACTCCAAATTGTGGAGAATTCAACCCCAATGGCGCCAGAACCAATCACTACGACTGATTTGGGCAACTTGTCTTGAACAATTGCTTCCAAATAGGTAACAACTTTTTTGCCATCCACCTTCCAGGCGCCTGGCACGGCGGCCGTGGCTCCTGTGGCGAGTATGATGTTTTTTGCCTTGAGCTCAGTAACTTTTCCATCTTTATCGGTCACTGTCAGGGTATCTTTTGCTGTTAGTTTTGCCATGCCCATGTAGACAGAGATATTGTTCTTTTTCATCAAAAAGCCAATACCCTTTACTAGCCGGTCCGAAACCTGGCGACTGCGTTTTGTAGCGACGCTGAAATCGAGCACAAGGTTCTCGAATGAAAAACCGAATTCTTTACCTCGTTCGCGCAAAGTATGTGCGATTTCTGCATTGCGCAACAGCGCTTTTGATGGAATGCAGCCTACGTTCAGACAAACACCCCCCAACCATTGCTTGTCAACAATCGCAGTTTTTTGACCCAATTGTGCTGCCCGGATGGCTGCAACGTATCCACCAGGTCCTGCGCCGATTACGACAACATCGAACTCATCAGTCATGTAAAATCTCCTCCGAGATGGTATTTAGTGAATGTGCCTGGAACTGTTTGATGCCGTGCTGCAGAAAAAGTGCCAGTTTGCGCGAAATCGGACAGAACCTACACTATTTTACTACGCTCTACACGCTACTTTCGGCTCGTGATAAACTTGCTTTCAGCGAAATTCTGCTTAGCCCCTGCGGGAAATTTATTAAAATTTGAGCTGCGGACCATGTTTTTCCAAAACAGGAAAATATCTGAAATGAATATAAAAGCATCCCGAATAAAAGATAATGAAACCCCGGTGCTTATCTTCCTTGCGATGGTGTTTGGGATGGTTCTGGTGCGTTCTGCGTGGATCACCGAAGATGCTTATATCACGCTGCGGACAGTTGATAATTTTGTCAATGGATATGGGTTGACCTGGAATATCGCTGAGAGGGTACAGGCCTATACCCATCCCCTGTGGATGCTGGCGCTCAGTGGATTGTATTTTTTTACGCACGAGGCTTTTTATACCACCTTGCTGTTATCGCTGCTCACATCCACGGGAGCCTTCTGGCTGGTTGCCAGGATGCTGCCGCGCAATAACCTTGTGACCTTTGCCGGCTTGTGTGTACTGCTTTTTTCCAAAGCTTTTGTTGATTATTCTACATCCGGTTTGGAAAACCCGGCCACACATTTATTGTTGGCAGCCTTTCTCTATGTTTTTTTCCGCCAGGATCTGGCTTTTGATAATAAACGAATTTTCTGGTTGAGCCTCATCGCCGGATTGGCAACTCTTAACCGTCTGGATATCTTCCTGTTTTTTGTTCCTGCGTTGGCATATATCTTTTTTCAGCGCAAGTCGTGGTCGGTTTTGAAGTTGATCCTGATTGGTTTTCTGCCGATTATCCTGTGGGAAATATTCTCGGTTATTTATTATGGTTTTCCTTTCCCGAATACTGCTTATGCAAAGTTATATACCGGTCTTGCTCGCACTGATTTGATCGAACAAGGTTATCTGTATTTTATTAATTCGCTTCATTGGGATCCCATTACTCTGCTTGTTATTGCGGTGGCACTTGGTTTGACGCTTTACCAGGGCACCTGGCGCGAAAAAAATGTGGCATTGGGAGTTTTGCTGTATCTATGCTATGTTTTATGGATCGGTGCTGATTACATGAGTGGTAGGTTTTTCTCTGCTGCGCTGCTTGTGGCAGTTGTGCTGTTTAACCGCCGGCTGCGCCATAGTTCTATTTCTGGGGGCATAATTGTCCTGTTATTTATATTTACGGTTGGTTTTATTTCACCTACTCCAACATTAACCAGTATTGACGATGCTTCTTTTTCCACCGGTCGGACTGATATTAACAATATCGCAGATGAGCGTAGTTTCTACTATCAGCCTTCCAGCCTGTTATATGACAAGCGCAATACAATCGAGCCTTTTCACGATTGGGTTTTTCGGGGGCAGGAACTTAGGGCCAATGGCATCAGAGTGCAGGTTTTATTTAATGTTGGTTACATGGGTTATTTTGCAGGGCCGAAAATATACATCATTGATCGATTGGCACTGGCAGATCCACTCCTGGCCAGGCTGCCACCCATTCGGATGGAAAACTGGGTTCCAGGTCATTTTGAACGGACCATCCCGGATGGTTATCTGCAAAGCGTAAAAAATAATGACAACCGTATCACTGATCCTGGTCTGGCGTTATATTATGATAAGCTGTGCTTGCTTACCAGGGCTCCGTTGTGGAGTAGAGAGCGTTTTGCTGCCATTTGGGAGTTCAATAGCGGACAAGCAGATATATTACTAGAAAATTACAAACCCTGAAAGAAAAAGCGTGCCTGATAGTGGCACGCTTTTTTCAAAACCAGTTTTTTAGTTTCGCTAACATTATCCACAGGGATTACTATTTGACCTGGTTGCCAGCCTGGTCTACAGCCATCGTCTTACGCTTGATTTGTACTCAAGGTATTTTTGACCGAATATATGCTCAAGGTAGGTTTCCTCGCGTGCTATGATGAGCCGGTCGTATGCATCCACCACAATTGGCGCGAGAATTGCACCCCAGTAATATCCAAGGGCGAGTGGCAAGCCAATCACAAACATCACATAGCTTAAGTAGATGGGGTTACGTGATAACCTGTACGGTCCCTGTTTGACAATCTCACTCGTTGGTTTGTCCGGGTCTGGTGATGTGTGCGCCTTTTCCATCGTACGTACAGCGCTAAAGCCGATTCCAATCCCGCCCAGGCTTATGGCCCAGCCGACAAGTTTCATCCATCCGGGAAAAGGTACCGGGATAGGAAGTTTCCACCCAAAGAGTAATGCCACAATCAAAAAGATAGCCATCAATATCGCTGGTGGCAGCGGTAATCTGGCAGTTTTATTGTTTTCTTTTGCCACAATAACTCCTTTTTAACACTGCAGATGGCAGCAAATCAAACGTTGATCAATAAATATTCATCAGCGTTTGATTTGTTAAGCTCGATTTGCCACCATTAAAAAGACTGGGAATGTTTTTTCGCGTCCGTCCACCAGTTTATTAATAGCGAAAGCCGGTGAAAACCTGATTTTGCTAAATCCGGCAGTTTCGGCTTGGTGCTGAAGCACCGAACGTTCAAAACCCTTGTGGACATCTTTTGTGGCTGCTCCGTGAAAGGAACCGTCTTCTTTTTCGAGGTCGGCGATGCATAGATAACCGCCAGGATTTAATAGCATGTAAAAATGATGCAGAACGGTTTCCGTTTCGAGAATGTGGTGCATGGTCATTAGTGAATAAATCATATCGAAGTGCGTTTCTGGCAGGGGTTGGTTCACAAGATCCAATTTTATTGGATAGAGATGATCAAGCCCTGAGCTTTCAATCTTACTCGAAAGTACGTCCAGCATGCCTTGTGATGTGTCTGCCAGGGTGATGGATGCAAAATCCATTTGCAGGAAAAAACTTAACAATCCGGTCCCGCAGCCGTATTCAAGCGCGGATAAGCCAGCCTTGACCGGCAGTAATGGCCGGATGGCATTGGCCACTACACGGGCGCGGTCCACTTTGGCCGGATCTGAATCCCAATCCCGGGCACGTTCATCGAAATAAGCCATCTAATCGCTCCAACTCTCCAGAACATCCTTAACTTTTGCCAGGAACCAATCGGCGGATGCGCCATCCAAAATACGGTGATCAAATACAAAGGATAGATAGACCATGGGGCGTATGGCAATCGCATCGTTGCCCAAACTATCGGTGATAACGACGACGCGTTTTTGCAGCGTCCCAATGCCGAGTATACCGCACTGGGGTTGGTTGATGATCGGCATGGCAAACAGCGAACCGCTGACACCATGATTTGTTAACGTAAATGTGCCACCCTTGACTTCATCCGGCTCAAGTTTTTTGTTCCGCGCGCGTGTTGAGAGATCATTGATAGCACGTGTCATGCCTGGCAAGGATAGCCTGTCTGCATTCTTGATCACGGGGACGATCAGCCCGGCTTCGCCCAACGAAGTGGCCATGCCCAGGTGAATGCCAGCATGTAAGATGACCCCGACATCGCTCCAAGATGAATTTACATTTGGGAAGGCTTTGAGCCCGCTCGCGATTGCGGATAAGAAATAAGCTGTAAAAGTCAGGTGAACGCCATCGCGAGCATAGATATCTTTATTGGCGCTGCGGTGCGCTACCACGCGCGACATATCAACC
>CAINXK010000246.1 GCA_903854805.1 uncultured Anaerolineae bacterium | reverse complement strand
GGTTACCAGCCTACTGGCAGCCGCTATTTTAATTTTCGCTTTTTCGCCGGTGCTCGCAATCAGCATCGCGGCGGTCTGGCTGGTCAGCATAACCCGTAACGTAATGGGGCCCCTTTATGATGCCTGGGTCAACCAGAGTCTTGATTCTGATACACGCGCGACAGTCATTTCGATGTCCGGGCAGGTGGATGCCATCGGGCAAATCGCCAGTGGCCCGCTGGCCGGGCTGGTCAGCCTTTGGTCAGTCAAGGCAGCGATTACCTTCGCCGGGTTACTAATTACCCCGGCGCTGCCATTGATTGCCAGGGCAAATAAACTTCGCGCAAAAGAAAATGCCACTCATGAACAATAATCCATTTTTTCAATCAGCCAGCAAACAAGAACGCCTCTCCAGCGAAATTACATCATCTCGCATCAGAAACACAGATCAGCGCTGGCTCGATAGATTACTTAGCCACCAAACGCTTTTCGATCGCAGCGCTGATACTCTCCATCAACTGTTTGTGGTTTTTTAGATCAAACCGAGGCGCAAGAGACCAGTCATAAAACCAGACCGGACTCTTGCCCAATTCATCCGATTCGGCTTCGTAACGCGGAATGATATGGGCATATAAAGCCTTGTCACTGTTCCCAAGAATTTCATAGTTAATGCGTGCAGCCCCGGTAACCTCGAGTAAGGCGTCTCCAATGATGGACATATCACGCAGAAATCGTTCGCGTTCCTCCAGACCGATACTATTCAAATCCGTTGGAACAGGATCGGGCAGCAGCAGGCAATAGCCATTGAGGATCTGCACATCCCCAAAAACAGCCCAACCGGAAGCCATTCTGCAAAGCACCATGGGATTCTCGCCTTTACGGGCAGCTTCAACACGTTTATGAATTGGGGTAGTCATTTCCTGTTATCCTATTTGCTATCAATATAAAACCAATTATTCGGCATCCAAACGTAAAACCGTACCAACCCTAAAAAAACAAGAGACCCAATCAACCAAAATCGCTTTTTCAGACTATGTTTTTTGCAAATAATCGTTACTTAATATACAATAAAATTGATTAATAATTACCTTATTTACCAACTCGTAGTCTAAGTTTATCAATAATCAAGCATCCTTACCAATAAGATAAATTCTCCCCTGGTACAGACCTGGGGACAGGAGAATTCCATGAGCCCGGTCATTGGCGCTGATATCAGTTTTTACCAGAATAATATTGTTACCCCGCAAAGAATCGACTTCGTAAAAATGCGCACCCAGGCAGAGTATGTCATCATCCGCGCCGGACAGAACCTTTGGCTTGACCGAGATATAAAAATAAACTGGAGCGATGCCAAAACAGCCGGAATTCCGCGCGGGTCGTATTGGTTTTTTGACAGTCGCGCCGATCCCAAGCGCCAGGCCGATTTATGGCTCCAGGCCCTGGGTGGCAACCTGGGCGAACTGCCCATGTTCCTCGACCTTGAGGAAAGATACGGTGGCCAATTTGGTGGTTGGAAAAACTGGTATGTATTTCTGGAATACTTAAAAACCCTGGTCGGCAAAAAAGAAATCTGTATTTACACCGGTTATTATTACTTCAAAGACAACGCCCCAAATCAAATTACCCAACGTAAAGAACTGGAGTATTTTCACCAGTATCCTTTGTGGATTGCCAACTACAATACAACCAAGCCCGCAATTCCCCTGCCCTGGAGCCCGACCGAATGGCTATTCTGGCAATTCACTCCCAAAGGAGATGGCAGTGCCTATGGTGTTGAAAGCATGGAAATTGATCTGAATTATTTCAATGGGGAGAGCGTGTCATTTCGCTCTCGCTTCAACTTGTCAGCGTCACCACCACCCCCACCGCCACCGCCACCTGATCCAAATCCCACGCCCCTGCCAACCCCGCCACCGGCAATGCCGCTCAAAAAAGTGCTCTCAAATGGCGTTACCTATGTTCGCGACGTGCGCCAAACACCACGCAAATTAATGATCCATGTGCTTTCAATCGATCTGGACGTGAGCAAAGCTGAATTCTTGGTCACGCCAACCAGTCCGAGCACAGCACCCAATCTCTGCGCGCAAACGACTTCCCAGTTTGCGAAAACTTTTGGCGTTCAATTAGCCATCAATGGCGATGGCTGGACGATCCCTGTTGTCACGAAAAACAACTGTCCCGAGGGCCGGGCGCTGCTCAAAGTAAACGGTTTTGCGGCTTCTGGCGGCACCGTTTATTCAACGGCGAGCACCAGCGCAACTTTTTATGTCGACCGCAAAAACCGGGTGACCATTAATAACCGACCGAACAACCTGATCCAGGCCATTTCAGGAGAACATCTCCTGGCAACCAACGGTAAGATTGCCAACAACCTGGATATCAGCCCTTACAACGCCTGTTCAGCAATCGGCACCGGTAATCATGGGCGCAAACTCATTTTGATGGTGGTGGATGGTCAGCAACCAGGTTACAGCGAAGGTGTCAATTTAGTTGAACTTGCCAACTTGATGATCTTTTATGGTGCCGATACCGCCATAAATCTTAACGGAGGTGGCTCAACAACAATGGTTACGCTTGGCCCAGACAAGCTTCCCCAAGTCCTAAATTCGCCCATTGCTGACAATATTCAAGGCAAGGAAG
>CAINXK010000245.1 GCA_903854805.1 uncultured Anaerolineae bacterium | reverse complement strand
TTACATACTTCTGGCAGGATGAAGGCTGTAATTCCATTCTGGTAACTTCAGTCAAAATCGAACAAACCGGCACCCCGATCCCTTG
The DNA here is from genome assembly GCA_903854805.1 of uncultured Anaerolineae bacterium. The sequence continues at coordinate 6,351 of CAINXK010000245.1, read as the reverse complement.
ACAGCCATTTATTTCATTCAATCGGCCAGACAGGGTCTACGGTAAGTCGCTTTGACAAAACCCTACCTTGAGAAACGCCCCCAGGACACCTTAATAAATAAAGGTTCTCATCAGATAAGCGGGAAACAATCAATAGCGCTATTCCGGGGCATCAACTTTTACCCTACATATTGCTACGCGCAAATTTTTCGGGGCGCTTTTTCGCTATATTTTCCAAAGAAACTGCGTGTCATTCGTTCATTCGGCACTTATTCGTGCTAAAAACACCCCCAGTAGTCCATGCAATACCTGCGCTTGTTACCGCAGATTAAATATTTTTTCCCTACTAATCTGGGGAGAACCATAATAAAATAATCGTCAGTTTGCGGTCTGGCATTCCACGCATAATTTTTTTAAAACAGATAATCAACAGTGCTTCCCTGGCATGCTTACATGGTATTTCAAAGCCAGGTGATCGATTTCCATAAAATAACCATCAAGCTCATAAATAGCATGCAATATTACAACAAACGCAAAAATCCCGAGATGATTTCAGGTCATCTCAGAATTTGAAATTTTTTAAAACCAAAAATTATGCCGGCCTGGCTATCATTTTATTTTTTCTAGTGGCCAACGCCATAATCGCCATCAAAGGCAGATTGACTGCGGCGATGACAAGCAATTGCAGGCTGAACAAAAAGCCCAGGAACATGCTGCCTATGTCTGGCAGAGTCCAACTGACCAGAGCGCCATTGTATCCCAGGCTCCATAATGTAGGGATCGCTATGAAGTATAGGATTATAAATATCAGCGCCAGGTGAGTATGAACAGCCTGCAGTCGCGGCATGGAGAATATTCGCAAACCCAGTGAAGCCACCAACCAGGCTAACAGAAATGCCAGGCAAGAATAGATTGCAGTAGTCGAAATCAAATTCGAAGAACTCAGAACCGTACTGAGTGAATAGGCGCCACCATTCAGCAGCGCATACTGCATATGAAATGCAGCCAGATAGATAACAACAGCCAGAAAGTACCACAACATGTTTCGGCTGCGCAACCGGAAAAGGATATAAGCTGGAATTAATGCGAGCAAGCTAATGAACCCAAGGCGTGGCAGTCGTTCACGAGTCAAACGTTCTGACTTGATCTTCTGCACAGCAACCTGGTAGACTGTAATCGGATCCTGGTTAGCTTCCAGGCTGAGTTGCGCAGGTTTTGTGTTCATGACAGTCGCGTAGGCTTGATAAAGCCCTGCTTGTTGGATAATGACTGATTGCCGAATTGCAGCAAGCTGATCGGAGTTCAGGTTGAGCATATCGGTCAATGGATGTCCCTGGGAAATAGACGGGATGCCCGCACCGAGCAAGACAGTGGTTGTCGGGGCGATATCCACCTGTTGTATATCACCATAAACACCTGGCTTAACGTTGGCGCCCGCCATAATGAACGGCTGCACCAACACCACGGCATCCTGACCACCGTGTCCGCCTGCATCAATCTGTCCGTGGTCGCTGTAAATCAACACGGTATCCTTGCTCAAATCAAGAGTGCCAACAATTTTCTCGATCAAACTGTCCGCCCGAGTGGCTGCTTCGCTCCAGCGCGGATCGAGCGGACCCCCTTCATTGTGCCCGGCATTATCAACTTGCACAACATAACTGAACACATAATCATACTTTTCAGATTGTATAAAACGCACAGCGGCATCTATATTTTCCTGATCGGCAGCGTTATTCTCTTCGCTAGTCCAGGCCGAAGCGTCTATCGCTGCCGGTGGGATCATATACTGAAAATGCTGGTTACCAGCCACGGCGGTATGCAAACCGGCCTTGTGAATGGAAGTATAGATGTTATCCTGAGTCCACACATGGTAATTTTCAGGCAGGGTCGGATTCATAGCCGGCCCATCCGACAGATCTTGCCAGGCGCCAATCGCCAGCACGCTCCAACTGGGTGCTGAATAAGAAGGCAGTCCGGAGTGTACAATCGCCGAAGCACCTTGAGCACGCAGGCGATTGAGGAAGGGCATGACTTTATCGTTGGCGGCCGTATCAACGCGCAGCGCATCCACCATAATGGCAACCACGCGCCGCGAAAGCGGTTTACCAACCGGCAAGCCCGCTGCCGGCGCCGCGCCCGCAAACGGTGAACGGAAGGCGTAGAGTGAATCCATCAAGCTGGTAGCCCATAAATAAGAAATAATTACGATAGCAATGGAAGCCAAAGTACTCAATATAATCCAGCGATATGTTTTCATAGCTCTCCTGGAGCAGCAAAATCGAAGCTCCAAATCTTTTCAAGCTTTTGTTCCATCCCAACGGATTTGACGAAACAAAATACGCCCATTCTAATAACTTTATCGACAAGCCCAAGCATGAATATATTAGTACCAATATGCTACTCTGAAAAATATATTATAGAAAATAGCCTGTCCAACCAAAAATAAACCAGTTTGATCCTATGTTCGCGTCAGAATACAAACTGAGGACCGATAATAAAATGGGCTGCCAATAATCGACAGCCCATTAATATTTACGCTTTCTTTGTCGCACCCGATTTTTCTTCTTTTACCTTGACCCAACCCAAACCTATCCTACCGCGATCTTTCTCGATCTTCAAAATTTCGACATCAATGATGTCACCGACTTTTAAGACGGTGCCAAACGGCAGCTGGGTACGGTGTAGCAGACCATCCTGTTTTACACCGATATCGACGAATGCGCCGAAATCAACCACATTACGAACAGTACCTTTTAGTTCCATGCCTTCGGCCAGGTCTTCCATTTTCAACACATCCGAGCGCAGAATCGGGGTCTGGGCTTGCTCGCGAGGATCTCGGCCAGGTCGCACAAGCTGTTCCATAATATCCTTCAGCGTGGGAATGCCACAGCCCAGTTCGCCAGCCAGTTTTTCCTGGGGGATACGCGCTAAAAGGGCATCCAGGGCAGGTTTGCGCTCACTTAGTGGCGTCGAAGGTTTTAGTCCGGCCTGCTCAAGCACAGCGCGGGCAATGGCGTAGCTCTCTGGATGGATCGCACTGGCATCCAAGGGATCATTCCCGTTACGAATACGCATAAAACCAGCGGATTGTTCGTAAGCCTTGGGACCCAACCCGGAAACCTTGCGCAGTTCCACCCGGGATTTGAACTCACCGTTTGCGTCACGATATGAAACAATCGCACTTGCCAGCTTGGGACCAACACCGGCAACATGGGTTAACAATGCCGAAGATGCGGTATTCAGATCTACGCCAACATTGTTAACCACACTTTCGACCACGCCATCCAGCGCATGGTTTAGCGCAGTCTGATCAACATCATGCTGGTATAGACCAACCCCGATCGACTTGGGATCTATCTTGACCAGCTCTGCCAGCGGATCTTGGGCCCGGCGGGCAATGGAGACTGCCCCACGGATGGAGACATCCATATCAGGAAATTCGGCACGAGCCAACGGACTGGCAGAATACACGGAAGCGCCAGCTTCATTAACGATCAAATACTTGGTGCTGGGTGCATTGCGGGTCAGTTCGGCAGCCAATTTCTCGGTCTCGCGTGAAGCCGTACCGTTACCAATCGTGATCAAGGTCACGTGATGCCTGTTGATCATGTCCTCGAGCGTGCTCAACGACCCCTTCCAATCGTTCTTGGGCTCATGCGGATAGATAGTACCGGTATCCAGCAGCTTTCCAGTTGGATCAACAACCGCCACCTTGGTGCCGGTGCGAAAACCTGGATCAAGACCGATCACAGTTTGATTAGCAAGCGGCGGCAAGGATAGCAAAGCCCGCAAGTTTGTTCCAAAGACCGTGATGGCATGTCCATCAGCCTTTTCACTCAGGGTCCTGCGCACATCACGCTCGATTGATGGCAGCAACAGGCGATTGGCCGCGTCTTCCTCTGCCAGGATCAATTCGTCTGCAAATGGCGAGATAATATCAGGCTCGAAATTATCATCAATTGAACCGCGCCAGTCGCGCTCATTGATCTCGACCCAAACTTTAAGCACACCTTCTTTTTCGCCTCGGTTCAAAGCCAGGATCTGGTGCGGCTGCAACCGATCGACACGCCCATCAAATTTGTAATAGCTCTCATAGACGCTTTTCTCATCGACCGCACTGGCGACTTTCTCAGCACAGATCTTGGAGAATTTCAGCGCCTTTTCACGCGTGGTGCGACGTACTTCGGCATTATCACTGATCGTTTCCGCCACAATATCGCGCGCACCATCGAAGGCTTCCTGCCAGGTGCTCACATTTTCATTCAGGTATTCGGCAGCAATGGCTTCCAGCGAACGCTTATCCTTGGCCTGACGGAGGATCAGATCGGCTAAAGGCTGAAGACCCCTTTCACGCGCAATCATGGCGCGGGTCCGGCGCTTTGGTTTGTAAGGTGCATACAGGTCTTCCAGCGCCGTCATCGAATCGGCAGCGCTAATCGAGCTGCGCAGTTCTTCAGTCATTTTACCCTGCTCTTCAATAGAAGCGAGGATCGTAGACCGGCGATCATCGATGCCGCGCAAGCGGACGACTTCATCAGCGACAATACGGACCTGTTCATCGTCCAAAGTACCGGTCATTTCCTTCCGGTAACGAGAGATGAAGGGGACGGTGTTGCCCTCATCGAGCAGCCGGATAGTGGCATCCACCTGCGAGGGCTTGACTTTTAATTGGTTGGCAATGGTTTCAGCGTAGGACATGGGCAAGATTTTACCATAGAGGCAGTCTGTCTATCTGTCCGTTCTGCTTACCTGCATACCCAAAAACCGAAATTTTATAGTTTCACTTCGATGCAGATTAAGTGTGCCAAGATGAAGATTGATACAGCGATAAAATGGTTCCGTAGAAAACGCAACTCATGCCATAAGATACTTGCTCCAGCAAGATTTCCGTTGTAAACTCATCTATCCTACATTTTTCGAGGTGATCATGTCCAGGGAAAATTCGCGTTACCGTTGGTTCGTTGTGGCTGTATTTTTCCTTTTTATGCTGCTCCACCAGATTGACAAACTTCTGATTGGCCCACTGACCCCCGCCATCATGAAAGACTTCAACATCACCAAAACCCAGATGGGGGCGGTGCTGACCGGAGCATTAGTCGTTGGCACGATCTTTTACCCGCTCTGGGGTTACTGGTACGACCGCTATTCTCGTTCGAAATTACTCTCCCTGGCATCTCTGATTTGGGGCACAACCACCTGGATTAGTTCAATTGTGCGTTCCTACGGTCTCTTCGTGATCACTCGCGCCTCCACTGGTGTGGACGACTCGGCTTATCCCGGACTTTACAGCCTGATCGCTGATTATTTCGGCCCCACCCAGCGCGGTAAAGTATATGGTTTGCTGCAGCTGGCCCAACCAATCGGCTACCTGGGCGGGATGATCCTGGCACTCATGGTCGCGCCCATGCTGGGATGGGAATGGCGCACGGTCTTTATCGCCACTGGCTCACTGGGTGTCCTGCTCTCGGTATTAATCTATTTCGGTGTGAAAGACATGCCACGCGGCCAGGCTGAGCCTGAATTTGAGGGCATGACCGAAATTGGCCAGTACAAATTTTCAATGGAAGCCGCCAAGGATGTCATCAAAAAACGGACCATGTGGTTTGTCTTCTTGCAAGGGTTCGCGGGGGTTTTCCCCTGGAACGTGATCACCTATTGGTTTTTCACATACCTTGCCGAAGAACGTGGGTATGACCAAAATGGGGTGCTTATGCTCATGGCACCAGTCATTTTGATCCTGGCCGGCGGGTATTTTGTCGGCGGAGCTTTAGGCGATTGGATGTTCAAACGTACATTAAAAGGCCGCATCCTCGTCTCCAGTGCAGGCGTCATCATGGGAGCGATTTTCCTCTTCCTGGCCATGCAAACCCCAATTGCGGATAAAACCACCTTCTTCATTCTGATGTGCCTGACGGCCATTTTTATGCCGCTTTCATCGCCGAATGTCATTTCCACCGTTTACGATGTGACCATGCCCGAGGTTCGCTCAACCGCCCAGGCTGTCGAATACTTCATCGAGAACGCTGGCGCAGCCGCAGCACCACTTCTGGCGGGCATCATTGCAGATGCCACCAACTTACACACAGCCATCTTATGGATCTGCATTACCACCTGGATCCTTTGTTTCTTTTTCTATCTCGGCGCATTATTTTTTGTGGATGGCGACATTCACTCGTTACGCGCCCAAATGAAATCTCGCGCTGATTTTGAGCGTGCCAAACAAGGTTCGTAAACTTTCCTCGGGCAGGTCTTAAGTAGACCTGCCTATTTATTTATGGAAATCATCCAGATCAATCCAGCCAATAAAAAAGAAGCCCAAAGTTTTCTCAATTTGCCCTTCCGAATTTATACTGGCATTCCGCAATGGGTGCC
>CAINXK010000244.1 GCA_903854805.1 uncultured Anaerolineae bacterium | reverse complement strand
TATCCAGCAAATCGGTACCACCGGTCTTGCCACCCGCCAGCAAATCCGCCAGCGTTTCTGCGAAACCCGCCAGTGGCTGAACGATTCCATCCGCGTCATGGATAATCCGAGTTTGTTGGCTGAGGCTTCGGCCTGACGGGTTTGTCTACAAACCAATTTATTTTTTTGCCTGCCGGCTTATTCCGTCCAATACCATGCAAGCCTGCATGCCACCAAGTGAGGAAACCATGCCCAGACCGCTCACCTTATGCACCAGCCAGTGGATTGACCTGCCGCTTGAAACTCTTGCCCAAAAAGCGCAGTTGTGGGGCTTTGATGGCCTGGAGCTCAGCTGCGGCGGAGATCATTTCGATGTCGAAAAAGCCCTGGAGAGCCCATCTTATATCCAGAACAAGTTAGACATCCTCCAAAAATACAATCTTCACTGTTTTTCCATCAGCAACCACCTGGTCGGTCAGTGTGTCTGTGACCCGATTGACGAACGTCATAAAAGCATCCTGCCCTCGCGTCTCTGGCAGGACGGTGACCCGGAAGGTGTCCGCCAGCGCGCAGCCGAAGAAATGAAACGCACCGCCCTGGCCGCCCAAAGGTTGGGAGTCAAAACAGTCAACGGTTTTACCGGCAGCAGTATCTGGTCCAAACTTTACTTCTTCCCACCCACCAGCCAGCAGTCCATCGATGCCGGTTACCAGGATTTTGCCACGCGTTGGCTTCCCATCCTGGATGCCTTTCAAAACTGCGGCGTGCGTTTTGCGCTTGAAGTCCATCCCACCGAAATCGCCTATGACATTCACACCTTCAAACGCGCCATGGCTGCTGTCCATAACCACCCGGCGTTTGGGATCAATTTTGACCCCAGTCACTTACTGCACCAGTTTGTGGATATTCTGGCCTACCTGGATGAATTCCAGGAGCGCATTTTCCACGTTCACATCAAGGATGTCAAGCTGCGCTTGAACGGCAGGAGCAGCATCCTGGCATCCCATCTGCCTTTTGGCGACCCTAACCGCGGCTGGGATTTCGTCTCCCCGGGTCACGGCGATGTGCACTGGGACGAAGTCATCCGCAAGCTCAACCAGATCAATTATTCCGGCCCGCTCTCCATCGAATGGGAAGACAGTGGTATGGAAAGGGAATGGGGTGCTCTGGACGCCCTGCACTTTATCCAAAAGCTCAATTTTGAACCTTCCACCCGCGCTTTCGACGCTGCCTTCAGCGAGGTTAGCAAGCAGTAGCCACGCCCAAAAATATCTACTTCCCTGCCTGACTCACCCCACAATCCGCCGCCTGACAGGAGCCGGCCAAACATGCTGAATACACGCGAATTTGAACACCCAGCCTGGGGTCACTGTCTGGAAATGGCCAATAATCTGGTCGAACTGGTCTTACCCTTCCAGTTAGGCCCACGTATCATCCGCTACGCCTACCGGGATGGGAAAAATCAATTCGCCGAATTTCCTGCCCAGCGCGCCGACCCCGACCAGGCCAAATGGCATTCTTTCGGCGGACACCGCCTCTGGCACGGCCCGGAAGACATCCGTCGCACTTACCTGCCCGACAATACCCCGGTTAGTCTCGAGGTTTCAGATTCCGGTCTGCTCGCTCGCCAGGCTATCGAGCCCCAAACCCAGCTTCAAAAAGAAATGGAAATCCAACTCGACCCGACCAGCACCCAGGTGCGCATCATACACCGCATCCGCAACCACGGTCTGTTTGAAATCCGCCCGGTCCTATGGGCTATTTCGGTTATGGCGCCTGGTGGGCGTGCCATCCTGCCCCTGCCTCCGCGCGGTGTCCACGACGGCAACTTGCAGGCCCAGACATCCATCAACCTGTGGGCTTACACCGACCTGGCTGACCCACGCTGGCGCTTCACAACCGAATACGTCACTTTTCAGCAGGACCCTTCGAATTCCACCGCCCAAAAAATTGGCATCTCACGCTCAGCTGGCTGGCTGGCCTATCTTAACAGC
>CAINXK010000243.1 GCA_903854805.1 uncultured Anaerolineae bacterium | reverse complement strand
TAGGGATCAAAGATGATCTGGTTAACGCAGGTGCAACCTGGGTGGACGAAGCGGCTTTTCGTGACGGTAACCAGGTTTGGGGCAGAGTTGTAGCTGACATCCCAGCCTTCTGCAGGGAATTGGTCGCATTATTGGTCGAATAAGCACCTGAATGTCTGCCTTCACAACATCAGACCTTGTTGAATTTTTACCAACCTCGCCCAGGGCATGACCACGCTCTGGGCTGGTTTAATTATAGAATCTGCTTGTTCTACCGTTATTTTGAAAGCCTGGTTTCCTAACAAGTGGAGGTTAAACTGAGCCACATTTAAACTCCAGAAACATAATAAATGCTCCCATCGTTGGGGTCTTCCTTCGATTGACCAGCATCCCCGGCAAGGTTTTTTTTGACAATAAATTTAAGCATATTAACCCATAGAAAGCGCATCCAATGACATCGATCCCGGTTTACCGTATCTCCACCCTTCCGATTGAAGAACGTATCACCGATCTACTCGCTCGCATGACACTTGAAGAAAAAACAGCCCAATTGATTGGCCCATTTGGGCTGGACGAAGAAGATGGCCGTTTCTCTATAGAGTTTGTGCGCAAGCATTTTGCGCATGGCATTTCTTATCTGAACAGCCACCACAACCTGCGCAACGCCTGCCAAACCGCGGAATATCTAAATTCCATTCAAAAATTTTTGGTTGAAGAAACCCGCCTGGGCATACCGGCTCTTGGAATTGGTGAAGGACTGCATGGTTTTATGGCCCACGAGGCCACCAGCTTTCCACAGGCGCTTGGATTGGCGAGTGCCTGGGATCCTGATTTACACGAACGCGTTTTTCGCGTCGTTGCACGAGAGATGCGTGCGCGTGGCAATCACTATGCCCTTTCACCAGTGCTAGACCTGGCACGAGACCCCCGCTGGGGGCGCACAGAAGAAACCTATGGCGAGGACCCATATCTCGTTTCCTGCCTGGGTGTGGCAGCGGTACATGGTCTGCAAGGCCAGCATTTTTCTGGCGATGCGGTGCACGTGCTGGCCACCGCCAAACATTTTGCCGCTCATGGCCAACCTGAAGGCGGCACAAACGCAGCCCCGGCCAATTATGCCGAACGAATCCTGCGCGAAGAATTCCTGGCGCCATTCAAGGCTGTTGTTCAAGAGGCCGGGATTGGCTCGGTGATGGCGTCTTATAATGAAATAAACGGCATTCCTTCCCACATCAACACCTGGCTTCTCAAAGACATATTACGGGGCGAATGGGGCTTTGACGGATTCGTGATTTCGGATGGCTGGGGTGTTGATGATTTGTACCGTCTGCATTCAGTCGCTAGCGACGAATCTGATGCGGCTCTCCAGGCCTTTTCGAGCGGTGTTGATATGGAGCTCGGCAGGTGTTTCAAACATCTTGCCAAGGCTGTGGAAAGCGGTCAATTGAACATGGCAACCCTGGATGGGGCCGTTGGCCGTGTGCTCAAAGTTAAATTTGAATTGGGCTTATTTGAAAATCCGTACGTGGATGTCAGTGAGACAGTCCGCATTACCAACTGCGACGAACACAAAGCCGTGGCGCTTGAAGCTGCTCAAAAAAGTATCATTCTGCTAAAAAATGACCAGAAACTCTTACCCCTTGATAAAACCCGCCTACACTCGCTGGCAGTAATAGGTCCGAATGCGGCCGAAATGCGCCTGGGTGGTTACAGTGGCAACCCCGGATGTGGAGTGTCTGTGCTGGAAGGTATTCGCCAGTATGCTGGGAGTGATTTCGAAGTATTGTATGCCCAGGGTTGCGGAATTACTCAATCAACATCCGGGCCGCGCATGTGGTGGGAAGATGCTGTCGTCCCGCCGGATCCGGAAAAAGATGATCAGCTCATGGCTGGGGCGATCGCCGCCGCCCAAAAAGCCGATCTAGTTTTACTGGTATTGGGTGACAATGAACAAACCTGCCGCGAGGGTTGGGCTGAAAACCACCTCGGCGACCGTGACAATCTTAACCTCCCCGGACGCCAGGATGAGTTGATGCGTGCCATCCACAATACGGGCAAACCAGTCATCCTGCTACTGCTGCATGGACGTCCCGCGACGATCAATTTCGCGGCAGAAAACATCCCCGCCATTTTGGAAGGTTGGTATCTTGGGCAGGCCACCGGAACCGCAGTAGCAAAAGTGATTTTTGGGGATATAAACCCGGGTGGCAAGCTGCCGATCACCATCCCCCGCTCGATCGGGCAAATTCCAGCCTATTATTATCACAAACCATCTGCGCGGCGCGGCTACCTTTTCACCAGCAAGGAACCGCTCTTCCCCTTCGGACACGGCCTGAGCTACACCAGCTTTGCTTATGCAAATCTGCAGCTTCGCACCACAACGATTACGCCAGATGAAAGCACCAACCTGAGCGTGGACGTGACAAATACTGGCGACCGCCCTGGTGATGAGGTGGTGCAGTTGTATATTCACGATCTACTCAGCAGCCGGGTCACCCGGCCGATAAAATTACTAAAAGGTTTTCAGCGCATCAGCTTGCAGCCAGGCGAGACACGAACGATAACATTCCAAATTGGCAGGCCGCAATTGGAGTTTTTAGACGAAAAAATGCAAATATTCGTCGAGCCGGGGATGTTCGATTTATTGGTTGGGGGCAGCTCAAGCCAGCTCATAAAGGTTAAACTGGAAGTGAAATCAAGCAAATAAATACAATACCTACCGGTGGGTTCCACCGGTAGGTATTGTATACAAGGGTGTTCAGGCTGTTTCGAGTGCGTTAGCAACCCAGGTGGTGACTTCGGCAGCGGTAGGAATACGCCCAAAGGAAACCACCTTTTCATTGATCACCAACCCCGGCGTGGACATGACGTTATAAGCCATGATGGCGGGATATTCGGTTACCTTTATGATTTCAGCTTCGATACTCATCTGGTCGACGACCTGATGGGCAACGGCTTCTAAACGTTTGCAATTGGCACAACCTGAACCAAGCACTTTAATGGTTAACATAGATTATTCTCCTCGAAAATATTAAAAACTAAGGACATTGAATGACGCCCTGGGCCCAAAGACAGACGCCGCAGACTGGGGCCGGATTTGCGAAACAATCTTCCTGATTGGCCTCGGCCAGATCGCACCCGCCACAAAAAGTACACGGTGCGAAACCAAAGTTATGCAGCCGCTCGCGATAAGCCAGGTATTCGGGGTCCATCCACAAATCGGACAAGGAACGCTCTGAAACATTGCCAATGATGTGGCGCTGGTTGGTGAGCTGCTTCTCCTTCAAAAAGCTGGTGTGCGTATGCATCAAAGCCCAACATGGCGCAGCATAACCATCCCAGGCAATCGACATGGTTCCACCTTCCACAAAATTACAGACATCGCTCGCCCCACCCCAATTGTTTCCCGCCAAACTGATGCTGCAGCCACTGGTAAATGCGCCAAAAAGCGCATCCCGAGTGATCTCATTGATGTCCATTTTGGGCAGGCTTAGACGCGCAACATTCTTTGATCCATCCATATATGCAGCATCTGAAAGTGTATGCATATACAACCTTTCTTCGCGCATATCAGCGGTGGCTGGTTGCACATTACTGACTGAAAAATACTTGGCGCGGAAAGAACGCCCCAGCTTAATTACCCTCGGAAGTTCATTAATGTTACGCTTCATGGCAACAAAAGCCACCCCAATCTCAGGTTTGGGAAAATACCCGGCTTGACGCATTTTGTCAAAACGGCGTAAATTATTAAGGACTTGAGGCAGTTCCGCTCCCAGGCGTACATCAGCATAGCTTTCAGGGCTCGCTCCATCAATGGAGACCCACAACAAATCCAAGCCGGCGTTAATTAATTCACGCGCGCGCTTTTCATCAAGCAGGGTAGCGTTTGTGATCATCTCCACCTTGGGCACCCCTAATGCTTTAACCCGCGCAATCCATTCGATCGTGCGAGTATGCACCAAAGGTTCGCCAATACCACCAAAATAAACCGAAGGCAGTGGATCCAAGGTCTTAAGGCTCTCAAAGATCTGCTCAAAAGTCTCGTCACTCATGCGCCCGTTTGGTTCATTCCAGCCATTACGAAAACAGGTCACGCACTCCAGGTTACAAGCAACGGTTGGCTCAATATAGATTTTGGTCAGCTGCGAAATTGGACGGTGCATACGCACAAAATTTGTGCCCTCATCCAGGCGAACTTTCGCGCCTGGTTTCAATCCATAACGCCCAGCCACATCCTGAGGGATGACCAGGTCACCATGTTCATTAACCTCGGCCCAGGCAGCAGTAGTTTTGGTAGAAACGGTCATGAGTGTCGCTCCTGAATATTTTCGATGACAGGTACGATGAGTTCCGCGGAATAAGCGCACTGCGCCTGCGGACTGATAATCTCAATCTTGGGCAAAATAACCCCCGCCAGGTTTGCAGCGTTCTGGATCAGCTCAAGCAATTCCGGTTTGGACAGATGATAAAAAATGTATTTGCCTTCCCGCCGAGAATCAATCAAACCTGCCTGGCGCAACGCCATCAAATGTTGAGAGATATAAGCCTGCCTGTATCCCAGGCGAGCTTCGAGATAACAGACACAGGCCTCGCCAGATCCAAGCATAAGCAGGATTTCAAGGCGGGCAGAAGCAGAAATTGTGACGAGCAGGTCAGAGAGTGGCGAAAGTATGTCTTTCATTTTTATATTCCTAAATGTGAATATATTGTACAACTATTTCAGAAATTCGATGGTGACAGGTGTCATTTGTATTGATGCCAGATGTCATGAACGGTTTTATATGGAAAAATTTCTGAGCTGATAGGTGCCTTTTTACCCGACAATTTGCTAACGCAGCGTTCCTGGGTCGAAGTAGCCCCCATCAAAACAGAACAATTCAGTCCGAAAATCCCATCTGAAGCCACCAAAAAAAATAATCCTGACATGCGGGTGTGCCCAATGAATTATGTATTTTCATTTTCGCCCTTTCTTATATCGTAATTATACGATATAATTGACTTATGACTATGAGTATACTCAGTGCCGATAACAAGCGTCTCGCCCTAATGCTCAAGGCATTGGGAAACCCTGTCCGTTTTCAGATCGTGGAATATCTTTCTGAAAAACAGACATGCATCACGAATGATATTGTCGGACAGCTGCCACTCGCCCAATCAACCATCAGCCAACACCTCAAGGTACTACGTGATGCCGGGCTGATTTGCGGGGAAACCGAAGGCCCAGCCACCTGCTACTGTCTCGATGTGGATGGCATCCAGTGGCTCAAATCCCAGATCGGCAGATGGTTACCGGATTGCTGTTCACCAGACCCGCTCATTCATTTGTAAACTAATTCCGAAAATTATATTCAAGATCAGGAAATCACTTTTTTGGTTAAAGGAACCCTATGTCTACAACTAACCCATCTGCCCCCTATTTTGAAAAAGTCGCCAACCAATGGGACGACCTGCGTACTGGTTACTTCACCGCCGCTGTTCGCGATTCTGCAATTTCGAAAGCGTACTTGCATCCCAAAATGAGCGTCGCGGATGTAGGAGCCGGCACAGGTTTTATGAGCGCCGGATTGGCTGCGCTGGTCAGCAATGTCATCGTCCTGGATGGCTCCGAAGCCATGCTAGATGTTGCCAGAAAAAACCTATCCCAGTTCAATAACCTGGAATTTCACCTGGCAGACGGACTGGATTTACCCCTGGCTGACGCCAGCCAGGATACAGTTTTTGCCAATATGTACCTGCATCACTGCCCTGAACCTCTGGCAGCCATCCGCGAAATGGTGCGTATACTAAGGCCCGGCGGTCGCCTGGTTTTGACCGATATGGACGCACACACCCATGAGTGGCTGAAAACCGAAATGTCAGATGTCTGGTTGGGTTTTGAGCGTCAGCAAATCCGTGAATGGTTCGAACAGGCTGGCTTGGTCAACATCATACTCGATTGTACCGGTCAATCCTGTCAGGCGGGCTGCCAGAGTGAAGCTGGCGAACAAGCGAAAATCAGCATTTTCGTCGGGTCTGGCACCAGGCGCATCAACGCCCGTGATTCTGTTCAGGCCAATTACACTGCCCGTGTCCTGGGCGAGGCTTACGACTGTGGCTCAGAGTGCTGCACAGCCGCAGATACCACCCAGCCAGAACAAAATTGTTGTGAAACCAAAGATTATCAATCGACTCTGATATCGTTGGATGACATCGGGGTTGTTGCCTGGGAAGGTGGTTACTCAGCCATGGAAAAAGCCTCCATCCCTGCTGAGGCTGCCGAAATATCGATGGGATGCGGCAATCCTACTGCCATGGCAAACATAGTAACCGGCGATACGGTGCTTGATATTGGTTCCGGTGGAGGCACCGACGCATTCCTGGCATCCAGACAGGTCGGCCCGACAGGTTCAGTCATCGGCGTCGATATGACCCCCGCCATGTTGGAACGTGCCCGTCAGACAGCGACCAAAAACGGCTATACGAATATCGAGTTCCGGCAAGGTTTTGCTGAAAACCTACCGGTGGAAGCCGGCAGTATTGATGTGATTATCTCCAACTGCGTCATCAATCTAACCGAAGATAAGGCCAGAGTATTTCAAGAAGCCTATCGCGTTCTAAAAAATGGCGGACGCCTGGAGGTAAACGACATGGTCTTTGGCGGTGCCATTTTACCAGCAGAGCGTTTGTCTGATTTTGGCTGGGCTGGGTGTATTTCCGGCGCCCTGCCAGAAGAAGAATACTTGGATCTTATCCGTCAGGCCGGATTCCTTGATACCTCTGTACGGCGCAGTACCAGCTCAGGGATTGCATCTGGCGTGCCGGTCTACAGCGTGCAGGTCTCTGCTAGAAAATAAACGTGCAAGGGCTCGCTGAAATCAATGAGCCTTTACACTTGTTTAGGTCGTTTTTTAAACCCAAATCACCTGAAGTCGACCCAGACTCGTTGACGCTTGGGAAGAAGCAGGTGATTCTAATAATAGGCACTCAGGTTCAGAACAACCTGAGCCTGGCTGAACAGTAAGTTAGTTTTTCCTGATTTTTCGCCCGCAAACCGGTTAGACCCGGTCTGCGGGCGAAAAGTTGTTGTTCCGGGATCTTTTCACTGAGGCTTGCCGTCTTTTGTTAAATCCTGGGTCTGATTTAACATACCTTCTTCACGCATCATCTCATAGACCTGCAAACAACCCCGACAGCAAAAATTCAGCAGTTTACCATCAAATTCTTTTGTGACAACACGCCTTGCTTCTGCGCCACAGTGGTCACATTTGACTGTCTCTACCATAACATCACCGGTCCTATTATTAATGAAGGGATCAGGTTGGCTACCGCCAGCCCGCGGAAAATAGTTTGAATCGCAAACAGTAAAATCAACAGCGCTGCGAAAGTCTGCAAGCGCCCACGCAGTTTTGGGCTAATAAGGTTAGCGGCCAACCCAAAGCCAAGCAAGGTGGGAACGGTACCCAACCCAAATGCCAACATCGTCAGCGCACCACCCCAGATCGTTTGAGTACGAGCCGCCACCACAAGCATGGCAAATACCAGACCGCAAGGCAAAAAACCCCACAGGATACCCAAAGCCAGGGTTGAGAAGATACTGCGCTTCCCGAAGAGCCCGCGCATGCGTCCCATTGTGCTGCCGCCGCCGGTTATGGAAGCCAGGGCCACCTCGATGGGAGGCAAATACCCCATCAAACTGAGCGAAACCAGCAGCATTGCAATGCCAACCAGGATTGAAAACACACCCTGCCAGCCCATCATCCCGCTGGCCTGATCGAGCAGCGAGCCCGCCAGGCCAATCAATGCACCGAGAACAGTATAGGTCGTAATACGTCCCAGGTGCAGTGGCAGGAAGCTTACGATCCGC